>NZ_AQOK01000667.1:0-487 GCF_000364645.1 Xanthomonas sp. SHU 308
CGTGGCGGCCGACGCGACCGGCGACTACGCCACCGCGGTCGGCGGCTTCTCCAGCGCCAGCGGCTTCAACAGCACCGCGCTGGGCAACAGCGCCGTCGCGCAGGGCCGCAACAGCGTGGCGCTGGGCGCCGACGCGGTGGCCGACCGCGACGACAGCGTCTCGGTCGGCAAGGCCGGCGGCGAGCGCCAGATCACCCATGTGGCCGCCGGCACCGAGGCCACCGATGCGGTCAACGTGGCCCAGCTCGACGCGGTCAGGCAGACCGCCGACACCACCGCCAAGTATTTCCAGTCCAGCGGCAGCGACGCCAGCGATGCCGGCGCCTACGTCGAGGGCGCCAATGCGATCGCCGCCGGCGAAGGCGCCAACGCCATCGGCAACGGCGCCAGCGCACTGGGCAGCGGCGCCACCACGCTGGGCGGCAACGCCACCGCGGTCGGCAGCAACGCCACCGCCGTCGGCGCCTCGGCAACGGCGGTCGGCGGC
>NZ_AQOK01000668.1:0-2189 GCF_000364645.1 Xanthomonas sp. SHU 308
ATCGTCGACGAGAACGGCGAGGTGCTGCTGGAAGGCACCACCACCGCGGCCGAGCAGGGCGCCAGCGCGTTCGGCGCCGGCGCGCAGGCCAATGGCGCGTTCTCCACCGCACTGGGCACGGCGGCACGCGCCGACGGCCTGCAGAGCACGGCAACCGGCTTCTCCGCCGCCGCCACCGGGCTGGCCGCGACCGCCAACGGCGGCTTCAGCCAGGCCGGCGGCGATTTCGCTTCGGCAGTCGGCTACGGCGCCAACGCCAGCGGCGGCAATGCCGTGGCGCTGGGCTATTCGAGTCTGGCCAGCGGGGCGTCCAGCACCGCGGTCGGCGGCAGCGTGCTCGGCCTGTTCACCACCGAGGCGCAGGGCGAGGGCGGCAGCGCATTCGGCGCCGGCGCCTGGGCCAACGGTGCGTTCTCCACCTCGGTCGGCTGGCTCAGTTCGGCCGACGGCGCGTCCAGCGCCGCGTTCGGCGCCGCGTCGTGGGCGCAGGCCGACGATTCCACCGCGCTGGGCTACGGCGCCAAGGCCGCGGCCAGCGGCAGCGTCGCGCTCGGCAAGGGATCGGTCGCCGATCGCGCCGACACGGTGTCGGTGGGCAGTGCCGGCAAGGAGCGGCAGATCGCCAACGTCGCCGCCGGCACCGAAGGCACCGATGCGGTGAACCTGGACCAGCTCGACGCGGTCAAGCAGGTGGCCGACGGCACCGCGCGGCTGTTCGCCGGCAGCGGCGACGGCACCGCGCTGGCGCAGGGCCAGCAGGCCATCGCCGCCGGCGCCGATGCGCTGGCCGATGGCGACTACACCACCGCCGTGGGGTCCACCAGCACCGCCGCCGGCCTCGGCGCCTCGGCGCTGGGCAGCGGCGCGGTCGCCAGCGGCGCCCACGCCAGTGCGGTCGGTACCGATGCCACGGCGGTCGGCACCTCGGCCACCGCCATCGGCAGCACCGCGACGGTGTACGAGTACGACGAGAACGGCTTCATCGTCGGCAGCCGCGAGCAGACCACCCAGGCCCTGGGCGTGGCCGCCACCGCGGTCGGCGGCGGCGCGCAGGCGCTGGATCCGCTGACCACCGCGGTCGGCACCGGCACCTCGGCCGGCGGTGTGCAGAGCACCGCGCTGGGCTACCACGCGCAGACCTTCAAGGATGGCGCCACCGCGGTCGGCGGCCTGTCCGAAGTGGCCGGCGACCTGGGCACGGCGGTGGGCTACAGCGCTCGCGCCGCAGGCGACTACGCCACCGCGATGGGCATCGGCGCGCGCGCCACCGCCACCAGTGCGGTGGCGATGGGCATGAACGCGCTGGCCAGCGGCACCGACAGCGTCGCCGTGGGCGGCGTCAGCACCGCCGCGGCCAGCGCCGGCAACAGCGTGGGCATCGCCGCTGCCACCGGCGTCGGCGGCATCGCGCTGGGCGCCGGCGCGCAGAGCCAGTCCGACTACGCGATCGCGCTGGGCTACAACGCCAACGTGTTCCCGAACCTGCCGGGCAACGTCGATTCGGTCGCCATCGGCCACAGCGCCGGTTCGTTCGCGCCGCGCACGGTGTCGTTGGGCAGCTATGCGCTGGCCGCGGGCGACAGCGGCATCGCGCTGGGCTACAAGGCCACCGCCTGGAACCCCGACAGCGTCGCGCTGGGCGCACGTGCGGTGACGTCGATCTACAACAACAACGGCACCGCGCTCGGCACCGACAGCCAGGCCAACGGCAGCGATGCCACCGCGATCGGCTACGGCGCGCGGGTCAGCACCTGGCTGGACGATGCGCGCAACCAGGCGCCGACCAATGCGGTCGCGCTCGGCGCGCATTCCTACGCCGCGCGCGACAACAGCGTGTCGGTCGGCGATGTCGGCAACGGCCTGACCCGGCAGATCACCAGCGTCGCCGCCGGCACCGAAGCCACCGACGCGGTCAACGTGGCGCAGTTGCAGGAGGCCGGCAAGTACCTGCAGGCCAGCGCCGGCAACAGCGACGCCGGCGCCTACGTCGAAGGCGACGACGCGCTCGCCGCCGGCGAGGCCGCCAATGCCATCGGCAACGGCAGCACCGCAGTTGGCGCCGGCGCCGACGCGCTCAACAGCGGGGCGACCGCGGTGGGCAGCGGCGCGGTGGCCGCCGGGCAGAACAGCGCTGCCTTCGGCACCAACGCGCAGGCCACCGGGCCGGCGGCGGTGGCGGTCGGCGGGGG
>NZ_AQOK01000669.1:0-745 GCF_000364645.1 Xanthomonas sp. SHU 308
GGCACCGCACTGGGCGCCAGCGCCGATGCCAGCGGTTTCGCCGCCTCGGCGGTGGGCGTGGGCGCCTACGCCGGCGGTGCGCAGGCGTCGGCCTTCGGCGCGGTGGCCAACGCCACCGGCGACTACGCCACGGCGGTCGGCACGCAGAGCGCGGCCACCGGCACCAGCAGCGTCGCGGTCGGCGGTCCGGCCGACCTGATTCCGGGGCTGGGCCTGTTCGTACAGACCCAGGCCAGCGGCGCCAATGCCGCCGCGTTCGGCGCCGGCGCGATCGCCTCGGGCGACGAATCCACCGCCAGCGGCAGCATGACCGAGGCCTCGGGCCTGCAGAGCACCGCGCTGGGCTACTTCGCCTATGCACCGGGCGACCATGCCAGCGCGCTGGGCGCGCAGTCCTGGGCCAGCGGCGCCAACAGCACCGCACTCGGCTACTACAGCACCGCGTTTGCGGCCGACAGCGTGGCGCTGGGCGCCAACGCGGTGGCGCGCCGGGCCAACACGGTCTCGGTCGGCGATGCCGGCAGCGAGCGGCAGGTCGTCAACGTCGCTGCGGGCACGCAGTCCACCGATGCGGTCAACCTCGCGCAACTGGATGCGGTGCGCGCCACCGCCGAAAGCACCTCCAAGTTCTTCGCCCACAGCGGCGGCGGCACGGTCGGCGCCTATGCCGACGGCGCCGGCGCGCTGGCCGCCGGCGATGCGGCCAATGCCTACGGCAGCGGCGCGGCGGCGTTCGGCAGCGGCA
>NZ_AQOK01000670.1:0-709 GCF_000364645.1 Xanthomonas sp. SHU 308
CGCCCCGCGCCTGGGCGCGGCCAGCCGCAACGGCCACGAGGCGGTGCTGGGGACCGCGCTGATGCTCGCCGGCGGCAACAGCCGCACTGTGGCGCAGGCCGCGGCCACGCGGCTGGCGCAGGTGAACGCGTCGCTGCCGCCTGACATCGTGGCGGCGCCGGTGCTGGACCGCAGCGTGCTGGTCAACGCGACCATCAGGACCGTGGCCAGGAACCTCACCGAGGGCGCGCTGCTGGTGGTGGTGATCCTGTTCCTGCTGCTGGGCAACCTGCGCGCGGCTGCGATCACCGCGCTGGTGATTCCGCTGTCGTTCCTGTTCGCGGTGATCGGCATGCACCGCTTCGGCATCAGCGGCAACCTGATGAGCCTGGGTGCGCTGGACTTCGGCATCCTGGTGGACGGGGCGGTGATCGTGATCGAAGCGACCCTGCTGTTGCTCGGCCAGCGCCGCGCCGCGCTGGGCCGTGCGTTGAGCGCGACCGAGCGCCTGGGCGTGGCCGCCGAGGCGGCGCGCAAGATGGCGCGGCCGGCCGCCTTCGGTCAGTTGATCATCCTGCTGGTGTTCGCGCCGATCCTCACCCTGGAGGGGGTGGAGGGCAAGACGTTCCAGCCGATGGCGGCCACCTTCATGCTGGCCCTGGTCGGTGCGTTCCTGTTTTCCTTCACCTTCGTGCCGGCGATGGCGGCGCTGCTGGTGCGCGAGCCGCCG
>NZ_AQOK01000671.1:0-3654 GCF_000364645.1 Xanthomonas sp. SHU 308
GGGCGCGCACGAAACATGGCTGCTCCGCGCGCTGCGCACGCGCATCGCACCGGTGATCCGCACCGCCGTCGCGCATCCGCGCACGGTCGCCGGCGGTGCGGTGGCGATGCTGCTGGCGGGCGTCGGCGCGTTCGCGCTGCTGGGCCGCGAGTTCATGCCGACGCTGGACGAAGGCAATGTGGCGATGCAGGCGCTGCGCGTGCCGTCCACCTCGCTGGAACAGTCGCTGGCGATGCAGCTGGCGCTGGAAAAGGCCATCGCCGCGCAGCCGGAAGTGGCAACGGTGTTCTCGCGGACCGGCACCGCCGAGGCGGCGATCGACCCGATGCCGACCAACATCTCCGACAGCGTCATCGTGCTCAAGCCGCGCAAGGACTGGCCCGATCCGGCGCTGGACAAGGAGCGGCTGGTGGCCCGCCTGGAGGCGCTGGCGGGGCAGCAGCTCGGCAACAGCTTCGAGTTCAGCCAACCGATCGAATTGCGCTTCAACGAACTGATCTCCGGCGTGCGCACCGACCTGGCGGTGATGATCTTCGGCGACGACTTCGGCCAGTTGCAGAAGGTGGCCGAGCAGGTCGCCTCGACGCTGCGCGCGGTGGAGGGCGCGGCCGACGTGCGGGTGGAGCAGATCTCCGGCCTGCCCACGCTCGACGTGACCATCGACCACATGGCGGCGGCGCAGGTCGGGCTGAGCGCGGCGGATGTGAGCGACGCGCTGGCCACCGGCATCGGCGGCCGCGCCGCCGGCAAGATCTTCGAGGGCGACCGTCGCTTCGACGTGGTGGTGCGGATGGACGATGCCGCGCGCAACGATCCGGATCAGTTGGCCGCGCTGCCGATCGCCACGCCGACCGGACAGGTGATCCCGCTGTCGTCGGTGGCGCGCATCGCCGTCAGCGAAGGGCCGAACCAGATCAGCCGCGACAACGGCAGCCGCCGCGTGGTGGTGCAGGCCAACGTGCGCGGCCGCGACCTGGGCGGTTTCGTCGGCGCGGCGCAGGCCGCGGTGGCCGACGTGCCGTTGCCGCCGGGCGCCTACCTGACCTGGGGCGGTCAGTTCGAGAACCTGCAGCGTGCCCAGCGGCGGCTGGCGACCGTGGTACCGGTGGTGTTCCTGCTGATCGGCGGCCTGCTGTTCATGGCCCTGCGCAGCGTCAGGGAAGCGGTGCTGGTGTTCGGTTGCGTGCCGCTGGCGCTGGTCGGCGGCCTGCTCGCCCTGCTGCTGCGCGGCATGCCGTTCTCGGTGTCGGCCGCGGTGGGCTTCATCGCCGTCTCCGGCGTGGCCACCTTGAACGGCCTGGTGCTGATGCAGGCGATCCGCGAGCGCCTGGAGGCCGGCGACCTCCCGCTGCAGGCGGCGATCGACGGTGCGGGCAGCCGCCTGCGCGCGGTGTTGACCACCGCGCTGGTCGCGATCGTCGGCTTCATTCCGATGGCGATCGCCAGCGGCTCCGGTGCGGAGGTGCAGAAACCGCTGGCGACGGTGGTGATCGGCGGGCTGATCACCGCCACCGCGCTGACCTTGCTGGTGTTGCCGACGTTTGCCGCACGCGTGGCCGGGCCGCGCGTGGCGGGCTGATCCAGCACAGGCCGGCGCGCTTCTCGCGGGAAGCGGCGCCGGCCTGCGCGGCAGCGATCAGGCCTTCTTCTTGCGCGCGGCGATGTAGGCGCGGATCTGCTGCTGCAGCACCGGCAGCGGCACCGAGCCCTGCTGCAGCACCGCGTCGTGAAAGGACTTGATGTCGAAGTCCGCGCCGAGTTCGCGCTCGGCCTCGGCGCGCAGATCGAGGATGGTCAGCTCGCCGAGCTTGTAGCTCAACGCCTGGCCCGGCCAGGAAATGTAGCGGTCGACCTCGGTGGTGACCTCGTGCTCGCTGAGCGCGGTGCGCTCGCGCAGGTAGGCCTGCGCCTGCGCGCGGCTCCAGCCCTTGTGGTGCACGCCGGTGTCGATCACCAGGCGGCAGGCGCGCCACATCTCGTAGCTGAGCCGGCCGAAGTCCTCGTACGGCGTGGCGTAGATGCCCATCTCCTTGCCCAGCTTCTCGGTGTACAGCGCCCAGCCCTCGCCGTAGGCGGAGATGTAGTTCTCGCGTCGGAACGCCGGCTGCGCACCCTGTTCCTCGGCCAGCGCGCCCTGCAGCGAATGGCCCGGCGAGGATTCGTGCAGGGTCAGCGCCGGCAGGTTGTACAGCGGCCGCGACGGCAGGTCGTAGGTGTTGAGCCAGTAGGTGCCGACGCCGCCGCGGCCGGCGGTCCAGAACGGAGCGATGTCCGCCGGCACCGGCACGATGGTGAAGCGCCCGCGCGGCAGCGTGCCGATGAACTTGCCGACCTCCCCGTCCACGCGCTTGGCGATCCATGCGGCGCGATCGAGCAGTTCCTGCGGGGTCTTCACGTAGAACTGCGGATCGGTGCGCAGGAACTGCAGGAACGCCGGGAAGGTCTTCTGCCCGGCCGGCGCGTGAAAGCCGACCTGCTGGATGATCGCGTCCATCTCTTTCTGGATCCGCGCCACTTCGCGCAGGCCGAGCTGATGGATCTGCTCGGGGTCCATGTCCAGCGTGGTGTACTCGCGGATCTGCTGCCGGTAGTAGGCCTTGCCGTCGGGCAGGGCTTCGGCCGCCAGCGTGGTGCGCGCCTGCGGCATGTACTCCTGGCGATAGAAGGTCAGCAGCTGCGCGTAGGCCGGGATCACCTTGTCGCGCAGCGCCGCCTGCGCCTGCGCGCGCAGCTGCGCCTGCTCGGCGGCGGGAATCTGCGCCGGCATCTGCTTGAACGGCGTGTACAGCACCGCCGCGGTCGGATCCTTCAGTTCGGCCACGGTGGCGATGGCGCCATCGCGGCC
The DNA here is from genome assembly GCF_000364645.1 of Xanthomonas sp. SHU 308. Classification (NCBI taxonomy): domain Bacteria; kingdom Pseudomonadati; phylum Pseudomonadota; class Gammaproteobacteria; order Lysobacterales; family Lysobacteraceae; genus Xanthomonas; species Xanthomonas sp. SHU 308. The sequence goes on from NZ_AQOK01000671.1 coordinate 2,846, forward strand.
GTCGAGCACCGCGCGCGGCACGCTGAAGCCGCGCTTGAGCCCGGCGCGCATGTTGTCGGTCTGCTGCGCGAAGTAGCGCGGCACGTCCTCCAGCCGCGCGATGTAGGCGCGGTACTCGTCGGGCGTGCGCAGCGTGCGCCGGGCCATGAACGCCAGGTCCGACCAGAACGCGCTGTCGGAATTGAACGGCATTTCGTAGGCGCGCAGGCGCACCGCCGCGGCCAGGTTCTCCACCTGCGGCCGGTACACCGCCAGGTTGACCTGGTTCTCGGGCGAAAGCTGGGCCGCATCGAGCGTGTCCAGCTGCCGCAGCACGTCCTCCCACACCTTCAGGCGCGCCGCCTGCGCCGCCGCGCCGACGTCGGGCAGATGGCGGTTGTCGCCACTGCTGTCGCTGTCCTCGTCGGCCTGGCCGAGCTGCGCCTGGCGCCAGGCCCACTCCTTCTCGTAGATGGCCTGGAAGCGCGCATCGGCGGCACTGGCATTGGCCGTGGCCGGTGTTGCACTGGACGCTGTCGACGCCGGCGGTGCGGCCAGTGCGGGCGTGGCCACGGCGAACGCGATCAGCAGGGAAATGGCCAGCGGGGTCTTGGCGAGCATGGGCATGGGCGGCACACGACGGGAACGGATCGCCGATGATCGCATCACCGCCCGGCCTGGCGGGTGGGCCGGAAGTCCTGTGTGGGGCAATGCAGGGAACGGAAACGCACTTCGCAGCGGTTGTACCGGGCTGCAACTCAGGAACTGCATCGCTGGCTTAGCTATAAATATGGCTGTAGCTCTGGCTGGCTGCGGCAGCCGCTGCGGCT
>NZ_AQOK01000672.1:0-7627 GCF_000364645.1 Xanthomonas sp. SHU 308
TCCCATTGTGAGAGGGAATTCAGTCCCGACGCGCGGTCGCTCCGCCTGCGACAGCATCCAGCAGCAACTGCAGCCATTGCAGCGGTCGCAGGCCTGCTGGTGCCGACATCGACCATGCGACCGCAAGCCTCACCGTCGGTCTGCACGGCATCACGCCGTCGCACTTGCACCCGAGCATGATGTCGCGCACGGCGCGGTAGCGGCCGGACACAGCCAAACCGCATCCCAGTACGGGTAGTCGCCGACGCGGCGCACCAGACCGGCGCGCAACGGGTTGGCGACGATGTAGCGCGCTGCCGGCAGCAACTGCCGCGCGTCGCGCAGTGCACGATCATGAAACCCCTCCATCCACACGGCGCCGCCGCGGCCCCGCGCATAATTGGCCGCCCTGGCGGCGCGGCCCTTGGCATCGCGCACGACGGTTGGCAGAGCAGCGCCGCGCTCGAGCATGACCAGCCCATGCCAGTGATCGGGCATCAGCACCCAGCACAGAAGCTGCGCGCCGGCCCAGGTATCGGCATGGCCCAGGCAGGACGCGGCTGCCCACGCGCAGCGCCAGTCCTCGAACAGGCGCTGGCGCTGCCAGGTCACTGTGGTGACCAGATAGATGCGTCCGGTCTCGCTCCAGCGTCCTGCACGCAGCGCGCGGTAACCTCGGGGAATTCTGCTGTGCATGACGCCAGGGTTGCAGGGCGGATCATGCGGGACCATCGGGGATCGACCGGTACAGGCGTGGGGAAACTCACAGGCGTGGCGTCAGAAAGCCGGTGCTCGCTGCTGTGTGAAGCAGAGGGCGGCACTACCGAGACCTGGAAGATTCACGCGTCGGGACTGAAGTCCCTCCCACAGTGGCGGGTCGCGATCGGAGGGTATTACGCGCCGCCTGCGATCATGCGCCCCTGCGATCGCGCGCAGCGGCACCGCACTCAATGCGAGGCGCGGTCGCGGTGCCAGCCGCGGTGCTTGATGTCCAGGTACAGGCTGTAGAAGGCCGTGAACGCGGGGAACAGGTTCTGCAGCACGCCCACCGAGTCCTGCTTGGCCGAGAACATGAAGTAGCTCAGCGTCATCAGGCTGCCGATCACGCTCATGTACCAGAACAGGCGCGGGATCACCGGCTTGCCGGCGCGCTTGGAGGCGACGAACTGCACCAGCCAGCGGCCGCCGAACATCAGCGCGCCGACGTAGCCGATCAGCTTCCAGCCGGTGACGTGCAGCCCGGTCCAGTACAACGCCTGGATCGGTTCGTTGAGGAAATGCGCGTCCATCTCAGCGCTCCTGCACCGCGGTGCGGCGGCTGCGCGCGATCAGCCAGGCCACGCCGCGCAGGTCGCGGATGCCGACCAGGGCGCGGTTGAGGTTGTTGTACTTGGACACGCCGGAGGTGCGGTGGCGGTGATTGACCGGCACGCTCAGGGTCTGCCAGCCGGCCCGCTGCATCAGCGCGGGCAGGTAGCGGTGCATGTGGTCGAAGTAAGGCAGGTCCAGGAATGCCTCGCGCTCGAACAGCTTGATGCCGCAGCCGGTGTCCGGGGTGTCGTCGCGCAGCATGCGTGCGCGGATCGCGTTGGCCCACTTCGATGCCCAGCGCTTGCTGCCCGAATCCTGCCGCGACACCCGCCAGCCGGCGAACAGCTTGACCAGCGGCTCGGCTGCCTGGCGCGCGGCCAGCAGCTTGGGGATGTCGGCCGGATCGTTCTGGCCGTCGCCGTCCAGGGTGGCGATCCACAGCCCGCGCGCGGCCTTGATGCCGTTGCGCACCGCGGTGCTCTGCCCGCTCTGGCTGACATGGTGCAGCACGCGCAGCTCCGGCGTGGACGCCTTCAGCCCTTCGAGCACCGCCAGGGTGTCGTCGCGCGAATGGTCGTCGACGTAGACGATCTCGAAATCGATCGTGCCGCGCAGCGCGGCGACGATCTCGGCGACCAGCGGCGGCACATTGTCGCGCTCGTTGAACACCGGGACGACGACGGAGAGAGAAAGCTGGCTCATGGATTCGGCAAGGCTGGGCGCGGGGCGCGCGTGGGGGAAAAAGCGGCAGGCATTGTGCCGCGGACCGATGATCCGCGGATGAAGCGTCAGGCGGCGGCGCCGAAATACTCCCGGCACCAGGCCACCACCTGCGGCAGGCCGACCTCGATCGGGGTGCTCGGATCGAAGCCGAACGCGGCGTGGGCCCGCGCAGTATCGGCCATCGTCTCGATCATGTCGCCCGGCTGCATCGGCCGATACTGTTTCTCGGCGCTGCGCCCGGCGGCGTCCTCGATCACCGCGATGAAGCGCTCCAGCTCCACCGGGGTGTGGTTGCCGAGGTTGAACACGCGGTGCGGTACCGGCTCGCTGGAGGGGTGATCGAGCGCGCCGAGCACGCCGGCGACGATGTCGGCGACGAAGGTGAAGTCGCGGCGCATGCGGCCGTGGTTGAACACCTCGATCGGGCGCCCGGCCAGCACCGCGCGGCTGAACAGCAGCGGCGCCATGTCCGGACGGCCCCAGGGGCCGTACACGGTAAAGAAGCGCAGCCCGGTGGCGCGCAGGCCGTACAGCTGCGCATAGGTGTGCGCCATCAGCTCGTTGGCGGCCTTGGTCGCCGCGTACAGCGAGCGCGGCTGGTCGATGCGCTGATCCTCGGAGAACGGCGGCGTCGCCGAATCGCCGTACACCGAGCTGCTGGAGGCATAGACCAGATGCTCCACGCCGCGGTGCCGGCACAGCTCCAGCATGTTGACGAAGCCGACCAGGTTGCTGTCGACGTAGGCATAGGGGTTCTGCAGCGAATAGCGCACCCCGGCCTGCGCGGCCAGGTGCACCACGCGGGTCGGCTGCACCTCATCGAACAGCGCGGCCAGGCCCTCGCGGTCGGTCAGGTCCAGGGTGCGGATGTCCGCGTTCGCGCACAGCGCGGCGACGCGGTCGCGCTTGAGCTGCGGGTCGTAGTAGTCGTTGTAGTTGTCCAGGCCCACCACCAGTTGCCCGGCGGCGCGCAGCGCACGGACGGTGTGGGCACCGATGAAGCCGGCGGCGCCGGTGACGAGGATGGGCATGGCGAAAGTCCTGGAAAGCGTGGAACGGCGTGCGCGGTGTGTGGATCGGAACGGCAGGTCAGAAAAGCCCGAAGCGCTTGCGGGCGACATTGGGCCGGGCGGGATCGATCACGTCCTGCAGGCCCTTGGCGTCGAAGCGGTCCATCAGCGCCTCGGCGCCCTTCTTCAGCTTGAGCGCCATTTCTTCCGGATACAGCGGCACCAGGGTCATGAACACGATGGTCTTGTCGGCATCGACGACCAGTTCCCCAAACGCCTCGGGCGTGCTCACCGGCGGCAGCACGATCGCCCCGTCGAAGCCGATGCCGGGCGCGTACGGTTCGGCCGGGTGACCGTTGGGCACGGTGTGGCCGAAGCCCAGCCAGGTGTCGTACTTGTGCGGCAGCCGCGCCAGGGTCTTGAGCAGGCGCAGCGGCCAGTAATGGCGCTCATCCTGGAAATCTTCGTACTCGATCGGCCAGTCGGGCGGCAGGGTCAGCATCAGCTCCATGAAGCGCGGTGCCCCCACGCCCTCGGGCACGGCCATCGGCAGGTCGCTCATCCCCGAGGTGACCAGCCGCAGATACGGCACCTCGTCGGTGGCGGGCACCACGTGCACATCCAGGTGCACGGTGTCGGAGATGATCTCGTGCAGCACGCCGGCGACCCGCCCCAGTTGGCATTCGATGTGCGCGCCGATCTGCTCCAGGCAGGACTCGCCGCTCGCCGGTGCGAACGGTTTTTCCTCGCGGTGGTGCAGGATCGGGCTGCCGCCCGGGCTGATCTGCGTGTCCTCGTTGCTCATGCAATGCTCCGGTTGCTGGCCAGCGCCGCGGCGCGCGGCCTCAGCGCAGGGTCAGCGGCGCGTCCTTGGCCAGCGCCGCCTTGCGCTCCTTGCTGAATTCCCACCACGGGCGCGGCGTCTCGCCCTGCATGAAGCGCACGATCGACAGGAACACGTCGATCACGCAGTGGTCGTGCATCACCCCGGTGCGCAGGCACAGCTGTGCGTACATATCGTAGGGATCGCGGCCCTGCAGATGCGCCGGCACGCGGATGCCGATCAGGCGCAGGTCCTTCTCGCAGGCCGGCCCGACGTTGGGCAGGTCGGTCAGGCGCAGCAGGTGGTGGCGGTCGACCTTGCTGGGATGCATGGCGGAGGCGGTCCTGGCGGACGCGGGCGGCGGCGCTCAGGCCTGCCGCGGGCGCAGTTTCTCGAGCACGCCGTCCAGCGTGTCCAGGTCGGTGTAGTGGATCACCAGCTTGCCCTTGCCGCCGCGGCCATGGGCGATGGACACCTTGGTGCCCAGCGACTCGGACAGCTCGGTTTCCAGCGAGGCGATGTCGGCCTGCGGCGCGGTGCGCGCCGGCTTGGCCTTGCGATTGCTCGGCACCTTGCCGGCGGCGAACTGCTGCGCACGGTGCTCGACCTCGCGTACCGACCAGCCCTGATCGGCGGCATCGGAGGCCAGGCGGCTGGCCAGCTCCGGCGACAGCGTCAGCAGCGCGCGCGCATGGCCCATCTCCAGGCGGCGCGCTTCCAGCAGCACACGGATCGCCGGCGGCAGTTCCAGCAGGCGCAGCAGGTTGGACACCGACGCGCGCGAGCGGCCCACCGCCTCGGCGGCCTCGGCGTGGGTCAGCGAGAACTCGTCGATCAGCCGCTGCAGCGCCTGCGCCTCTTCCAGCGGATTGAGGTCCTCGCGCTGGATGTTCTCGATCAGCGCCATGGCGATGACGGTGCGATCGTCCAGCTCGCGCACCACCACCGGCACCTCGCTGAGGCCGGCCAACTGCGAGGCGCGCCAGCGGCGTTCGCCGGCGACGATCTCGAAACTGCCCGGCGCCAGTTCGCGGGCGACGATCGGCTGAATCACGCCCTGCGCCTTGATCGACTCGGCCAGCTCCTGCAGCTTGGCCTCGTCCATCTCCTGGCGCGGCTGGTACTTGCCCGGCTGCAGCTGCCCGACCGGCAGGCGGCGCAGGCTCTCGCCCGGCTGCAGCTCGGCGGTCGGCGCCGGCGCTGCCGCGCCCTTCGGCCCCAGCAGCGCTTCCAGGCCACGGCCGAGGCCGCGCTTCTTCGCTCCGAGGGCGGGGGGCTTGGCGCTCATCAGATGGTCTCCATGGCCGGCATCGGCCGATTGCGTTCGTTGCGGCGGCGCACGATCTCACCGGCCAGTCCCAGGTAGGCGACGCCGCCGCGCGAGGTGCGGTCGTAGCCGACGATGCTCTGGCCATGGCTGGGCGCCTCGGCCAGGCGCACGTTGCGCGGCACGATGGTGCGGAACACCTTGTCGCCGAAGTGGTTGGTCAGTTCCGCCGACACCGCGTTGGCCAGGTTGTTGCGCACGTCGAACATGGTGCGCAGCACGCCTTCGATCTCCAGCGCCGGGTTCAGCTCGGCGCGCAGCGCCTCGATGGTCTCCAGCAGCGCGGTCAGCCCTTCCAGCGCGTAGTACTCGCACTGCATCGGCACGATCACCGAGTCGGCGGCGGTCAGCGCGTTCAGGGTCAGCAGCGACAGCGCCGGCGGGCAGTCGATCAGGATGAAGTCGTAGGCTTCGCGCAGCGGCGCCAGCGCGGTCTTCAGCCGCTGCTCGCGCGCCGGCTGGTCCATCAGCTGGATCTCGGCGGCGGTGAGATCGATATTGCCCGGCAGCAGGTCGAAGCCTTCCGGCGCGGTCACCCGGATCTGTTCGGCGCTGCTCTCGCCGAGCAGCACGTCGCAGGTGGAGGCGGCCAGCTCGCGCTTGTCGATGCCGCTGCCCATCGTCGCATTGCCCTGCGAGTCCAGGTCCACCAGCAGCACGCGCTGCGACTGCCGCGCCAGCGACGCGGCCAGGTTGACCGCGGTGGTGGTCTTGCCGACGCCGCCCTTCTGGTTGGCGATGGCGATGATGCGGGCCATGCGGGAGCCTCGTCGGCGATGGGGTGGGACCGGGCATTATGCGGTCACAGCCCCCCCTGGCGGAAATCGGGGCCGGCCGCGGCCGCCGCTCAACCGCGCTCGACCACCACCAGGTGACGGTCGGCGCCCAGGCCGGGGACCTGCAGCGGGTGCACCGTCGGCGCCACCCAACCCGGCGGCAGCGCGGCGATCTCCTCGTCCGGGCGCACGCCCTTCATCGCCAGCAGGCGCCCGCCCGGGCGCAGCAGGTGGCCGCCGACGGCGACGATGCCGGCCAGGGTGTCCAGCGCGCGCGCAGTCAGCAGGTCGTAGGCGCCGGCCTCGTCCAGCGCCTCGGCGCGCGACTCGGCCACGCGCGCGTTGTCCAGGCGCAGCTGGCGCACCGCCTCGCGCAGGAACCGCGCCTTCTTGCCGTTGCTTTCGACCAGGGTCACCCGCAGCTGCGGCCGCGCGATCGCCAGCGGAATGCCGGGCAGTCCCGGGCCGGTGCCCAGGTCGGCCAGCGCGCCCTCCTGGGCGAACGGGTGCATCGCCAGCGAATCCAGCAGATGGCGGGTCACCATCTCGTGCGGGTCGCGGATCGCGGTCAGGTTGTAGGTGCGGTTCCAGCGCGTCAGCAGCGCCAGGTAGGCCAGCAGCGGCGGCGCCAGCGCGGCCGCGTCCAGGCCTTGCGCGTGCAGGCCCTGTTCGAGCGCGACGCGGACGGAATCGGGAAGGGAAGCATCGGTCATCGGTGGATTATCGCAGGTGGCGCCGCTGCCGCACTCTGGCCGAGGCATTTCCCCGGAACGCATAGAGGCTGAGCACCCGCCTGGGGCGGTCAGGCTCCCAACATTCGTGCGAGGCCAGGTACCGGGTAGTATTCGAACGCCTTGCCGACCCGTTGCTTGTAGAGCAGGCCCGCGGCGACCAGGGAATTCAGGTCGCCCAGCGCTGTTGGATAGGTGATCGTGTGCGCCGACCGATGCCCGGCCACGGTGTATGGCCGATCAGGATCCTTCAGTGCATTGGCCAGCAAGGCGCGCTGCCTGTGATTCAGCACAGCGTCGCCCACATGCGCCTTGCGCAGCACGTGACGCGCAAGCCGATCTTCCTGCTGCTTCTTCGCGATATACGTGTGCAACGCCTGGATGGACTGCTCGATCGCTTCCAACTGCTGCGAGACGAAATAGCTCAGATCGGCGCCATCGCTCTCGGTGTAGAGATAAGCCCGCATGTATTTCCCGGGCGACTTCTTCAATACGCTCGAAATCGACAGATATTCGGTCAACCAGTAACCGGAGTTCATCATGCTCCAGTAGAAGAGCGCCCTGGCCGTCCGTCCGTTCCCATCAACGAATGGATGGTCGTAGCCGATCTGGAAGTGAATTGCGATGGCGCGCACGACAGGATGGATGAAGGTTTCGCTCGCCGTGTCGTTCGCGAACGCGCAAAGCCGTCTCATCCTGTCCGCCGCTTGGATTGCAGGCGGCGGGACATGCAGCAGCGTCGGCGGGGAACCTCGGTCGTAGATGACGACATTGTCTCCCACCGAACGATATCGACCAGAATATTCCGCGCTTTCCAGCGTCCCGTCCGTCAGGATGCTATGCAGCTCCAGCACCTCCTCGGGCGTGATTGGCCGCTTCCCCCTGTCGCGAATCATGTTCATCGCGAGGTAGTTGTTGTAGATCATTCGCTCCGACTGATCGCGCGG
>NZ_AQOK01000673.1:0-707 GCF_000364645.1 Xanthomonas sp. SHU 308
GTTCCGCCTCGACACCACCAGCGGTGCGCTGAGCGCACCGCATTGGGCCAACGGTGCGCCCAGCGGGCGCTTGCTGTCGGTGCTGGACGACCCGCGCGGGGCGTTGTGGATGGGGGGCAGCAACACGCTGCTGCGCGGCCCGCTGGACGGGGGCGCCCTGCAGCGCTGGACCCGCGCCGCCGGCGAGGCCGATCCGATTCCGGACGGCACGCTGGCCTGGCTGCAACTGGACGCACGCCAGCGGCTGTGGATCGCCGCGCCGGGCTACGGCGTGCAGGTGCGCGATGGCGACGGCCACGTGCTGCAGAACCTCCCCGGCGGCCAGCACGGTCTGGCCGGCACCGACATCGCGGCGTTCGCGATGGCGCCGGACGGCACGCCGTGGGTCGCCGCCGAACAGTTCCAGCACTGGGACGGCGCGGCCGGGCAGTTCCGCACGCCGCCGGAACTTGCCGGCGAGAAGGTGCAGTCGTTCGCCTTCGCCGACGCGCGCACGCTGTGGGTGCATCGGCTGTCCGGGCTGGAACTGTGGCGGCGCACCGGCGCGCACTGGCAGCGCAGCCAGCGCTACGCGGTGGCCGACGGGCTGCCGGCCACCGAGTCCAGCGCGCTGGTCGCCGATTCGCAGGGGCGCGCCTGGCTGGGCATGCGCCGTGGCCTGTTCCGGGTCGATCCGCGGCGCACGCCGGCGGTGCGCGCGTTCGGCA
>NZ_AQOK01000674.1:0-1049 GCF_000364645.1 Xanthomonas sp. SHU 308
GGCCTTCGGCCAGCGCCGGGTCGTACATCAGTTGCAGCCCGCTGCTGCGCGCGAACTGGTCCAGCGCCTGCGCCAGCGGCATGGGCGCGATGGCCGACGCGGTGGCGGCAGGCGCCGACCAGGCCGGCAACGAGGACGTGCAGCCCAACAGCAGGGCGATGGAGACGACGAGAGGCTTGCGCATGACGATCACACCGGAGGGGAGGAAGGGCGGGCCCGCGCGTGCTGCGCGACGGCCATGCTTCCTACGAGTGCCCCGGTGCGCCGTGCGGCTACCGTCGATTGCATGAATTTTTTCTTACAGCGGTGCCGGTGCGTGGCGGATGGTCACCGCGTGCGCATCGCGCTGCACCTGCACGTCCGGCAGGCTGCCGAGATAGGCGACGAAGGCCTCCGGATCGCGCAGGTGGAACACGCCGCTGACCCGCCGCGCCGCCAGCGCCGGGTCGGCGATGCGCAGCGGCTGCGTGGTGTAGGCGTTGAACAGGCGCGCCACTTCGCCCAGGCTGCGATCGTGCACGCCGACCTGCGCCGGCAGCCAGGCGGTGGCGTCGGCGATGTCGGCGTGGTCGCGCCGCGCCAGCACGCGGCCCTGCGCATCCACCCGCGCCTGCTGGCCGCGGCCCAGGTCGGCCAGCGTCGTCCCCTCCGACGGCAGGTCGCCTCGGTGCCACCACGCCGGGGTATCGCGCGACACCTGCACCCGCCCCTGCAGCACGGTGACGCGTGCACCACCGGCCTGCGGGTCGACCCCGAACACGGTGCCGACATCGCGCAGCACCAGCGCGCCAACGCTGACCCGCAGCGGCCGCGCGGGATCGTGGCCGAGATCGAACACCGCCTTGCCGCGCAGCAGGGCGATGTCGCGACGCTGCGTGCCGTAGCGCACCGCGATCGCGCCGCCGCGCTCCAGTTGCACCACGCTGCCGTCGTCCAGCGCGACGCTGCGCGGCGCGTCCGCTGGCGCTGCGTACACCGTCGCCGGCACTTGCTCCGGCGCGCTCAAGCGCAGCGCCACACCCGCGGCGGCCAGCGCGAGCACGGCGGAG
>NZ_AQOK01000675.1:0-15469 GCF_000364645.1 Xanthomonas sp. SHU 308
CAGGTAGCCGGCCTGTTCCAGCGCCGCCGACCACGCTAGTGCGGTGCGCTCCTCGCCGCACAGCAGCGGCTGGATCGGCGTGTCCGAGGCCATCAGTTCCAGGCCATGGCGGCGCGCGCCGCCGCGGAACAGGGCGATCAGTTCGACCAGCCGCTCGCGCCGCCACTGGTCGCGCCGCGCCAGCTTGACCGCCGCCAGCGAGGCCGCGGCCTGCGCCGGCGGCAGCGCGGTGGTGTACAGATACGGCCGCGCGGTTTCGGCCAGATGCCGGATCAGCGGGGTATCGCCGACCACTGCGGCGCCGTAGCCGCCCAGTGCCTTGCCCAGGGTCACCAGTTGCAGCGGAACGTCGTCGACACCCAGCCCGGCCTCGGCGACGCTGCCGCGCCCCTGCGGGCCGACCACACCGACGCCGTGCGCGTCGTCCACGTACAACAGCGCCTGTTGGGTGCGCGCCACCAGCGCCAGCGAGCGCAGCGGGGCGACGTCGCCGTCCATGCTGAACACGCCATCGGTGGCCAGCATCGCCGCACCGTCGGCGGCGTGCTTGAGCTGGCGCATCGCGCCTTCGGCATCCAGGTGCGGGTAGCGGCGCAGGCGGCAGCCGGCCAGGCGGCTGGCGTCGAGCAGGCTGGCGTGATTGAGCCGGTCCTGCACGCACACGTCCTCTTCCTCGCTCAGCAGCGCCTGCTGCACCGCCAGGTTGGCGATGAAGCCGCTGCCGAACAGCAGCGCCTGCGGATAGCCGAGCCAGTCGGCGATCTCGCGTTCCAGCGCCTCGTGCAGCGCGTGGTGGCCGCACACCAGGTGCGAGGCGGTGGCGCCGGCGCCCTCGCGCGCGGCGGCGTCCTGCAGGGCGGCGACCACTTCGAACTGCTGCGCCAGGCCCAGATAGTCGTTGCTGCAGAAGCCGGTCAGCCAGCGGCCGTCCACTTCCAGGCGCACGCCGTCGCGGCGGCCGACGCTGCGGCGCACGCGCAGGCGCCCCTGCGCTTCGCGCAAGGCGCGCGCGGACTGGATGCGGTCGTGCAGGTCGGGACGGGCCATGGGCGCGGGACGGGCATCTGGCGGGCTAGCGTAGCGCGTCCCCGGCCGGGCCGGGCGCCGCCGGCGATGGACGGCCGGATCGGCGGACGGACGCCCCAGGCTCAGACCAGCGCGGCGGCGATCGCCGGTGTGGGCTGGGCGGTGATGTCCGCGTGCACGGTGCCGGGATGGTCGTGCGCGTCGGCATCCACCATCACCTGCATCGGCCGCAGCCCCAGCCGCGCGAACAGCGCCTGGTCGCGTTCGGTGTCCGGGTTGCCGGTGGTCAGCAGCTTCTCGCCATAGAAGATCGAGTTGGCGCCGGCGCAGAAGCACAGCGCCTGCAGTTCGTCGCTCATGCTCTCGCGCCCGGCCGACAGCCGCACCATCGCCCGCGGCATCGCGATGCGGGCGACGGCGATCGTGCGCACGAACTCGAACGGATCCAGCTCGACCGTGCCGTGCAGCGGGGTGCCGGCCACCTGCACCAGGCGGTTGATCGGCACCGAGTCCGGATGCACCGGCAGGTTGGCCAGCGCCTGCAGCAGGCCGGCGCGCTGGTCGCGCGACTCGCCCATGCCGACGATGCCGCCGCAGCAGGTCTTCAGGCCGGCGTCGCGCACGTGGGTCAGCGTGTCCAGGCGGTCCTGGTACTGGCGGGTGTGGATGATCGAGTCGTAGAAATCCGGCGCGGTGTCCAGATTGTGGTTGTAGTAGTCCAGCCCGGCCGCCTTCAGCGCCTGCGCCTGGGTGCCGTCGAGCATGCCCAGGGTGGCGCAGGTCTCCAGGCCCAGTGCCTTCACCTCGCGGATCATCTCCGCCACCTTCGGGATGTCGCGGTCCTTGGGCGAGCGCCAGGCCGCGCCCATGCAGAACCGCGAGGCGCCGGCGGCCTTGGCCTGGCGCGCCTTGTCCAGCACCGCCTCGGTGCTCATCAGCTTCTGCACCTCCACGCCGGTGGCGTAGCGCTGCGCCTGCGGGCAGTACGCGCAGTCTTCCGGGCAACCGCCGGTCTTCACCGACAGCAGCGTGGACACCTGCACCTGCGCCGGATCGAAGTGTTCGCGGTGCACGGCGCCGGCGCGGTGCAGCAGTTCCGGGAACGGCAGGTCGAACAGGGCGAGCAATTCCTGGCGTTGCCAGTCGTGTCGGACGACAGCGGACATGGGGGTTTCCTGACGGTCAGCGGCTGGGAAAGCGGGCAGTCTGGTAAGCATGCAACGTCCTGTCAACTTCACGATGGCTGGTTTGGTTGACGGCGGTTGGCGCTGGTTGCAGCGCCGCCTGCTGCCGGAACGCTGCCTGGTGTGCGGGGAGCCAGGCGCGCCGGGCCTGGACCTGTGTGCCGCCTGTCGCGACGATGTGCCCTGGAATGCGGCGGCCTGCTGCCGCTGTGCGCTGCCGTTGCCGGCGCTGGATGCCGAGCAGGTCTGCGGCGCGTGCCAACGCCGGCCGCCGCCGCTGGAGCGGGTGGCCAGCGCCTGCGTGTACGCCGCGCCGGTCGATGGCCTGTTGCGCCGCTTCAAGTTCCATCAGGACCTGGCCGCCGGGCGCCTACTCGCCGCGCTGCTGCAGGCACGCTGCGCGGCCTTGCCGCAGCCGCAGGCGCTGCTGCCGGTGCCGCTGCATCCGGCGCGGCTGCGCCAGCGCGGTTACGACCAGGCGCTGGAACTGGCGCGGCCACTGGCGCGCGCGCTGGCACTGCCGCTGTGCCTGGAATTGCAGCGGGTGCGGGCGACCGCGGCGCAATCCGAACTGGATGCGCGCGCACGCCGGCGCAACCTGCGTGGTGCGTTCGCGGTGCCGGATTCGGCGGCGCTGCCGGCGCACGTGGCGCTGATCGACGACGTGATGACCACCGGCGCGACCCTCCACGCCGCGGCAAAGGCACTGCGCCGTGCCGGCGTCGAACGGGTCGATGCCTGGGTGGTGGCGCGGGTGCCGTGAGCGCTGCACCGGCTGCGCCTGCACCGCGTGCGGACCCGTGGCTATCGCGTGGCTGTGGCCAGGGTGTTGTTGCGCGCCGCCGAAGCGGGCTGCCGAACCGCGTCGGTGTCAGCCGGCGCGCAGTGCCAGCGCCGCGGCAATGCCGGCGAAGATGGCCAGGCCGACCCAGTTGTTGTGCAGGAAGGCGCGGAAGCACGCCGCGCGTTCGCGGTGCCGGGCCATGCGGAATTCGACGACGACCAGCAACGCCGCCACGCCCAGCCCGGCCCAGTACCACACGCCCAGGTCCGCGCGATGCCCGACGAAGGCGAGAGCGACGAACATCAGCGCGTACAGCACGCCCTGGATGACCAGGTCGAGTTCGCCGAACAGGATGGCGGTGGACTTGGAGCCGGCGCGCAGGTCGTCCTCGCGATCGACCATCGCATACCAGGTGTCGTAGGCGGTGGCCCACAGGATATTGACCGCGTACAGCAGCCAGCCCAGCGCCGGCACCTCGCCGCGCACCGCGGCGAAGGCCATCGGAATGCCCCAGCCGAAGGCCATGCCCAGGTAGACCTGCGGCAGGTAGGTGTAGCGCTTCAGGTAGGGATAGCTGGCGGCCAGGAACAGCCCGACCACGCTCAGGCCGATGGTCAGCGCGTTCATGGTCAGCACCAGCGCGAACGCCACCAGCATCAGTACCGCGAACACCGCCAGCGCTTCGCGGCCGCTGACCGCGCCGGTGGCCAGCGGCCGGCTGCGGGTGCGCTCGACCTGCGGGTCCAGCCAGCGGTCTGCGTAGTCGTTGATCACGCAGCCGGCCGAGCGGGTCAGCCACACCCCGGCGGTGAACACGAACAAGGTCCACAGCGGCGGTATCCCATCGGCGGCCAGCCACAGCGCCCACCAGGTCGGCCACAGCAGCAGCAGCACGCCGATCGGCCGGTCGCCGCGCAGCAGTTTCCAATACTGGCCAAGGCGCGCGCGCGGCGGCAGCGCGGCAGGCGTTTCGTAGCGTTCGTAACCCATCGCGCAAGGGTAGCAGCCGCGTGGTGCCGGCGGCGCGTCGCGGAGGTGGATGCGCCGTGTCCTGCGTTGGTTGGGCGAGCGCCGCAGGACGCGGACGGGCGCCAGGCGTCCACGACGAGGTGGCCGCCGTGCCGGCCGCGCCGCGCCGCATGTCGACGCAAGGTGCCGGTGAGCGGACGGCGGCGGCCGCATGCCCATGACGCGCGCGCCGTCGCCGGGCCGTGCGAATGGGGGAGACGTGGACCACGAATGCCGTTAGAATGCGCGTCCGTTGCGCCCGTAGCTCAGCCGGATAGAGTAGTGGCTTCCGAAGCCATTGGTCGGGGGTTCGAATCCCTCCGGGCGCGCCATCCCACGCCGTGCATGCCGATCCTGTCTGGCATCGCCCGCGTCCTGTCCGCCATCTGCGCAGGCTCCTCTCTCCTCTTTCGCTTCCGCCGCCCTGCGGCCGTGCGAACGCATGCGTTGCTCGCTGCCGGGCGCTGTGGCGCCGATGCGTCATGCCCGCGCGATCCCGACCTTGTGCCAGCGCTTGGCCAGCGTCCCATCCGCTCCCAGAAGCTATGGTGCGCGGCGTGCTCTGCTGGAGCCGTCTGCGCGGTGTCCGAGCAGGGCGCCAGGCGTGGTACTGGCTGCGGTACGTGGCGTGGGTGCGTGCGTGTTCGGAGACGGGACGTGCGCCGGAACGCACGGAACGAGGTGTTGCGCAACGTCATAGGTTGATGAATTTCACATTACATGTCTCCCTGTGTAGAATTTCGAAGCGGCCAGGGTAGTGTCCGCCACAGGGCCGGCATGGGGATGCCGCTCGCAGTGCTTTCAGTGACGCCCGCCACCTGCATACGCACACGTTCGGATACAACGCCGGGTTCTTCATGCGCCGCCGCTCGACGCTCACGCCCCTGTTGCTCCTGATCGTCCTGTTGCTTGGCGGGTGCGGCGGGATCCAGTCGGTCTCCGAGCAGGGCCGCCGCTCCATTGCCCTGGACGGGCACGTACAGATGCTGCGCGACCGTGCCGGCACGCTCGACGTGCACGCGGTGGCGGCGCGCGGCGACCTGCAGCCGACGTCGCCGGAGTTCAGTCTCGGCTACATCCCTGATGCGGTCTGGCTGCGCCTGCGCCTGGATCGCATGACCGGCCTGCCTCGGGTGCTGATGTTGCAGGTGGACGCGCCGCTGGCCGATACCGTGCGCCTCTACGTGCCGCAGCCGGGCGGTGGCTTCCGCGAACTGCGCCGCGGCGAGGACGTGTCGCAGCGCGAGTACCCCTACCTGCTGCGGACGCCGGTGTTCCAGCTGGAAGCGCCGGATGGACGCTATCCGGAGGTCTACCTGCGCCTGACCGAGCGCAACGCGATGACGGTGGCGCTGAAGCTGTGGGAGCCGCAGGCGCTGCTCGCCCACGAGGCCTTGTCCGCCAGCCAGGACAGCATCTTCCTGGGCTTCATCCTCGCGCTGTGCATGGCCGGCACCTTCATCTGGCGACGCAGCGGCGTGGGGCCGGTGCGCTGGTATGTCGCCTACATCGCCACCAGCGGCTACAGCGTGTACAAGACCCGGGGCCTGGTCGGCCCGTTCTTTCGTCTGGACACGCACGATGGCGGCGACACCGTACTCGGCGTGGTGCTGGCGCTCAGCGTGGCCATCGCCGTGTCCTTCAGCGTGCGGTTGATGGCTTTGCACACGCATTTCCCGCGGCTGTCGCGCGCCTACGAAACCTTCGTGTGGCTGGCGATCGGCGTCGCCTGCAGCGGATTCCTGCTTGGCGGGTTCGGCACGGTGATGCCGTTCGTGCAGGGGCTGAGCCTGGTCAGCGTACCGTTGCTGCTGCTGGTGGCGGCTTACCTGAGCTGGCGCGGCCAGGCCATGGCCAAGCTGTACCTGGTGGCGTTCCTGGTGCTGTACATCGCATTCTTCCGCGGCTTCCTGATCAACCTTGGCCTGCTGCCGAACACGCCGTGGCTGCGCAATGGCGCGCCGCTGGCGGTGGGCCTGACCCTGCACCTGCTGTTGCTGACCTTCAGTTTCGCGCAACGCTTCTACGCGCTGGAGAAGCAGCGCCAAGACGCATTGGCCCTGGCGCTGGAACTCTCGCAGCAGTCCGAGGCATCGCTGGAGCACAAGGTGCGCGAACGCACCCGCGAACTGGCCGAGGAAATCGTGCAGCGCCAGGCCACCGAGCAGCGCCTGCGCGAGAGCAAGACGCAACTGCGGCAGGCACTGGTCGCCGAGCAGCGGCTGCGCGAGGAGCAGCGCGAATTCGTGACGTTGCTGTCGCACGAGTTCCGCACGCCCTTGTCGATCATCCATGCCAGTGGCCAGATGCTGCAGGACACGGAGACCGCGCTGCAGCCGGCAGGACGCCGCCGCATCGAGAAGATCCAGCGATCGGTGGAGCGCATGTCCGAGTTGATCGAACGTTTCCTCGACGATGAACGGGTGCTCTCGGACGAAGGCGCGCTCAAGCGCGAGGTGTTTGCGTTGCCCGCGCTCATCGACGAGGTGCTGGACGCGCTCGATCCGTCACGCGAGCGCGTGCGGGCCGAACTGGCGCAGGCGCCGCTGCGGGTGGATTGCGACCGCGGCCTGCTGCGGATCGCCTTGGACAATCTGTTGGGCAACGCCCTGAAGTACTCCGGGCCGGGACAACCGGTACGGCTGACGGCCACGGCGCAGGCGCAGACCCTGATCCTCGGCGTCGCCGATCAGGGGCCCGGCATTCCGCCGCACGAGCACACCGGGATCTTCCGCAAGTTCGCGCGCGGCAGCGGCAGCGGCGGCACTGCCGGCGCGGGGCTGGGGCTGTACCTGGTCAAGCGCATCGCCCTGCGACTGGGCGGCGAGTTGACCCTGGACAGCGACGGCCGCGGCGCGACCTTCAGCCTGCGCCTGCCCCAGGCCGTCGCCGCGGAGGGGCGGTGAGCATGCGCACGCACCGCACATGCGGCGCACGGCATGGCGTCGCGCGCCGCCGCCGCGCCGGGGAGGTACGCTGACATGGCATTGATCGGTCTGCTCGAAGACGAAGTGGATCTGTGCGAGGAACTGCAGAGTTATCTGGTCGGCGCCGGACACCGCGTGGTATCCGCTGGCTCGGCTGCGGCCTTCTTCGCCGCAAGTGCCGGGCTGCGCTTCGACGTGGTGATCCTCGATCGCGGACTCCCCGATGCCGATGGCCTGGAGATCGTGGAGCGCCTGCGCAGCGCCTCCCCGGGCATCGGCATCATCATGTTGACCGCGCGCGGTGCCAGCGAGGACCGCATCCACGGCCTGGAGAACGGGGCCGACCACTACCTGGTCAAGCCGGTGCGCCTGGCGGAACTGGCGGCGCACGTGCGTGCACTGTTGCGACGGCTGCCGCGCGGCTGGCGTCTGGTCGCCAGCGAATGCTGCCTGTACACGCCGGAGGATGCGCGTCTGGAACTGAGCGCGCGCGAGTTCGCGCTGTTGCGGGTGCTGGCCGTGCGCGCCGGCGAGATGGCCGGCCGCCGCGAGGTGGCCGAGGCGCTGGGCTGGGACTGGATGTCCTTCGACCAGCGTCGCCTGGATACCATGATCAGCCGTTTGCGTCGGCGCTGCCGCGAGGCGTGCGGGCAGGAACTGCCAATCCGCACCGAGCACGCGCGCGGCTATCTGACCACCGATTCCATCCGCGTGGAGTAAGCGCGCCGCGCGACGGTTGGCGACCAGGCGCCTGTGAATTCGGCGCAATGCATCGCGGATGCCGCGTGATGGGATCGTCGCTGCGTCAAAATGCCGTCGTCGCTGTCGCTCGTGCGCACTGCGTGGAGCCTCGGGCGCGCCGGAAATCCGCCGAAATGCCTGCATTCCGATGCGGCGAACGACCCGCGCATACGGTCCTTTGACGTTACGCGGGCGTGTCAGAACTCGTAAGTTTTCACACCCTCGTGATCTCCAGAATGACGCCGATCAACAAGGGCGCGTTCTGCGCACCACACGGGGACATTGCATGAATACCACGCGGCTGGCCAAGCTTCTTGGCCTCGGCTCGTTGCCACTCGCTGTCAATTTGGCTCTTGCGCAGACGGCGCCGCCGGACGCGGGCTCGCTGCTCAACCAGCAGCAGCGCCAGGAACGGTTGCAGCCGCCGGCCGACGATGCGGCCGCGTTGCTGCAGGCACCGTTGCCCGATGCGCCGGATGGCGGCTTCAGCGCACGCATCGACCGCGTCCGCTTCAGCGGAGCCGAGGGCGCGATCGACACGCAGGCGCTGCAGGCGGTGGTTGCCGATGCGCTGGGCAAGTCGCTGACCCACGCGCAGTTGCAGGCGCTGGCGCAGCGGGTCAGTGCCGCGCTGCAGGCGCAGGGTTATCTGCTGGCGCGCGCCTATCTGCCGCGGCAGGACCTGAGCAACGGCGAGCTGGAGATCGCGATCATGATCGGGCGTCTGCAGAACGCGCCCGGCCGCGTGCAGGTGCTGTCCGACGATGCCGCGCTGCGCGCCCGCGCGACCGGCATCGCCGATGCGGCCTTGCCCGAAGGGCCGGTGCGCAACGACCAGTTGGAGCGCGCGCTGCTGTTGATCAACGACGTGCCAGGCGTGAGCGCGCGTGCGACGCTGGAAAAGGGCGCCGAGCCCGGCAGCAGCCGCCTGCTGATCCGTGCCGATAGTGCGCCGGCGTGGATCGGCGGCGCGAGCGTGGACAACTTCGCCAACCGCTACACCGGCGCGTGGCGCAGCAGCGCCTGGGGCGCGGTGAATCGGCCGTTCGAGCATGAGGACCTGCTTGGCGTGAATCTCAGCCACAGCAGCGGCAGTGATCTGCTGGGTCTGAACTACGCCATCGGCCTGACCCCGTCGGGTCTGCGCGCCAACGTTGCCGCCTCGTCGATGCACTACGCGGTTGGCGCCGAGTTCAAGCCGCTGGACCTGCGCGGCAGCGCGCGTACCGTCGGCGCCGGCCTCAGCTATCCGCTGTTGCGCACGCGCAAGCGCAGCCTGTGGATCAGCATGGACGCCGAGCGTCGCGAGCTGGTCGACAAGGCGCTGGGCCAGGTCCTGCGCGAGCGCAATCTGGACCGGCTCACCACCATGCTCAGCGGCAACGCCTGGGACGGTTGGTGGGGCGGCGGTTACTTCGGCGCCAGCCTGGGCTGGGTCGCCGGCCGTGTGGAGTTGGACAACGCGGCCGACCGCATCGCCGACGGGCTGAGCGCGCGCACCCGCGGCAGCTACAACAAGCTGGTCTGGCGCGTGGAGCGCAATCAGAGCCTGGGCGGCTTGAGCAACTGGGGCCTGTACGTGGGTGCCAATGGCCAGTTCGCCAGCAAGAACCTGGATTCGTCGGAGAAGTTCCTGCTCGGCGGCCCGTCCGGGGTGCGCGGGCATGCGGTCGGCGAAGGCAGCGGCGACAACGGCTGGCTGGTCAATGCCGAGCTGCGCCGCGATTTCCTCGTCGCCAGGCACGTGCGTGCGCAGGCGCTGTTGTTCGCCGATCACGGCCACGTGCGCCAGCACATCGATCCGTGGGCGGGATCGGTGATGCCGTGGTCGGGCAATGCGTACGACCTGTCAAGCGCTGGTATCGGCCTGAACCTGCAAGGCGAGCGCTGGTCGCTGCGCGGTGCCTGGGCGCACCGGCTGGGCGACAACCCCGGCCGCAGCGCCGCCGGCCTGAACGCCGACGGCCTGCGCGACGACCACTACCTGTGGCTGCAGGCCAGCCTGCGCTTCTGACGCCGCCACTCCACGCCTTCTGAGGACGATTCGCATGAATCACATCTACCGTTTGATCTGGGACGAACTGCGTGGCGCCTACGTGGTCGCCGCCGAAATTTCCCGCCGCCGCGGCAAGCGCAGCGGCACCGTGGTGCGCGCTGCCGCCGCCGCGATCGCCATCGGCAGCGTGCCGCTGTCGGCCTATGCCGTGGATCCTGGCGCATTGCCCGACGGCGTGCAGATCGCCGCCGGCAATGCGCACCTGGACCAGCGCGGCGCCAACCTGACCGTGCATCAGGACAGCCAGCGGCTGATCCTGAACTGGAACAGCTTCGACATCGGCAACCAGGCCAGCGTGCGCTTCGAGCAGCCCGACAGCACCGCCATCGCGCTGAACCGCGTGCTCGGTGGCACGCCCAGCCAGGTGCTGGGCGAACTGAGCGGCAACGGCCAGGTCTGGCTGGTCAATCCCAACGGCGTGTACTTCGGCAAGGGCGCGCAGGTGGACGTGGGCGGGCTGCTGGTCAGCTCGCTTGGCATCAGCGACAGCGATTTCCTGGGCGGACACGCGCGCTTCGTCGCCAGCGGTGCGGCCGGCGCGGTGCGCAACGAGGGCGCGATCCGCGCCAACGGCGGTGTGGTGGCATTGCTGGCGCCGGCGGTGAGCAACACCGGCAGCATCGCGGCGGGCCAGGTCGGCCTGGCCGCAGGCGATCGCGTTGCGGTGGACTTCGGCAGCGACGGCCTGCTGTCGCTGGCGGTCGCCCAGGACGCGCTGAAGGCGGAACTGGCGCAGAGCGGCACCATCCGCGGCAACAACGTGGTGCTCAGCGCCGCCGGCGCCAGCGCGCTGCGCTCCAGCGTCATCAACATGGATGGCGTGGTCGAAGCGACCTCGCTGGGCGCGCATGGCGGTCGCATCCTGCTCGACGGCGGCGACGCCGGCCAGGTCCACGTCAGCGGCCGCCTCGACGCCAGTTCGGCGACCGGCCAGGGCGGCCGCATCGACGTGCTCGGCCAACAGCTACGCCTGGACGGCGGCGCGCGCCTGGATGCCAGCGGCGCGACCGGCGGTGGCGCCATCCACGTCGGCGGCGGTTGGCAGGGGCACGATCCGGCGTTGCGTAACGCCACCCACGTGGAGGCCGATGCCAGCGTCGCGCTCGACGCCAGCGCCGGCAGCAGCGGCAACGGCGGCAACGGCGGCGAAGCGGTGGTCTGGTCCGACGGCGACACCCGGTTCGCCGGCAGCATCGCCGTGCGCGGTGGCGCGCAAGGCGGCAACGGCGGCCGCGCCGAAGTCTCCGGCAAGCAGCAACTCGCCTACAGCGGCCGCACCGATGCCAGCGCGGCCAACGGCGCGATGGGCGACCTGCTGCTGGACCCGGACACCATCAGCATCCAAGGTGGCGGCACCGGCATCGGTTCCCTGGGCGGAAGCACGGTATACGTGCGGGACCTGCAGGCGCAGAACGCCAACGTGATGCTGGTGGCCGACAATGGCATCACCTTCGGCGACCTGTCGCTGAACGGCGGCAACGGCCGCCTGAGCATGGCCAACAATGTCAGCCTGCGTCTGGAGAACACCAACGGCACCATCAGCTTCGCCAATCCGACCAATACGGTGGAAGTGTTCGGGACCGGCAGCATCTACATGCAGAGCGGACGCACCAACACCGGTTTCCTGAGCAGCATCGGCAACCTGATCGCACATGGCCCCGGCACCAATCCCGGCACGCTGCCGACCCACGACGTCACCCAGAACGGCAACGGTACCCCGGGCGCCGGCTCGATCACCCTGTACGGCGCCGACGGCATCTCGGTCAGCGGCGCGCTGACCACCAATGGCGGCTACGTGCGCATCTGGGGCGACTCGGACAACATGGGCGGCGGCGACCTGACCCTGAACTCGCCGATCTTCAGCAATGGCGGCAACGTGTACCTGTCCACCGGGCAGGGCGCGGTGACGCTGAACTCCAACATGACCCTCGGCGCCGGGCGCGTGCTGTTCAAGGCCGATGGCAGCTACACCAGCGGCGAGAAGATCCTCAACGGCCTGATCGACGCCAGTGGGGACTTCAACATCGATACCGCCTTCACCATGAAGGGCGGCGCCAGCATCTACACCAGCGGCAACATCGTGTTCGGCAACGTACCGGTCAATCTCGATACCGGTAGCGGCGTGCTGGTGCTGCGCGCCAACAAGATCGACTGGGGCTCGTCGACTCTCAACAACCTCAGCACCGCGTCGATGCGCTTGGAGCCGTACGACCCTTCGGTCAACATGGTGCTGGGCGACGCCAACGGCTTCGCCTCTGCGGCGACGCTGAACAAGTTGCCGGGCATCCGCAACCTGACCATCGGCCGCGCCGACGGCACCGGCACCATCAGCGTCTCCGGCAACTACAACTTCAACGCCAGCGGCAGCTTCGAGTTGCTCGACAAGACCCTGGACATCACCGCCGGCAGCCTCAGCAACAGCACCGGCGACGTGATCCTGACCGGCGACACCATCAACCTCAGCCAGCATGTCACCGCCAACGGCGGCAACGGCAAGGTCACGATCCGGCAAATGACCGCGGCCAACGCCCTGCATCTGGGCACCGGGCTCAGCAACGCGACGATCGGCCAGGTCAACGCGGCCACGCTGGAAGTGGGCCGCAGCGACGGCGGCGACCTGGTGTTCGACAGCGACATCGTCACTGGCGCCAGCACCGTGAGCCTGAAGAGCGGCCAACGCGTCTTGGGAGTCAACGGCGGCGTATCTGCGGCCAAACTGGCGGTCACCGCCGGCGCTGGCGCCACCCTCAGCGACAGTACCTTCAACTTCACCACGCTGGCGCTGGACGTGGGCGGCGCCACCCAGATCGCCAGTTCCAGCGCCACTTGGGGCCTGGGTCTCGCCGACACACTGACCGGCTTGAATGTGCGCGCCGGCACCACCGGGACGGTGGGGTTGAACGCGACAGGAACCTTGGGCCTGAACAGCGCGATCAACTTCAACAACAGCGCCGCCACCCTCGCCGCCACTGCCGGCACCGGTTTCGATGCGGCCAGCACCACGCTGAGCAATCAGACGGCGGCTACCGTGGCCTTCGCCCTGTCCGGCGGCAACCCGTTCGCGTTCGGCGGCAGCAGTACGGTCCTGAGCGGCGGCATGCTGTCGCGCTTCAACGGCGTGAGCACGTTGCGTGTGGATGCGTCGGGCAATGACGTGACGATGGGGGCGTTCAACGTCGCCGTCGGCAACCGCATGCAGGTGCAGGCGCGTCGTTTGCAGCAGACCGGCGATGTCGGCGTGAGCGGCGGCAGCCTCTATCTCAGCGCCGCGCAGGGCGGCCTGACCCTGAACCACGGCATCAGCGCCGCGCAGACGCTGTCGCTCAATGACGTCGCCGGTACCGGCATCCAGGGCAGCGGCGCGTTGACCGCCGCGGCACTGGCGCTGCGCTCCAGCGGCGCGGTGTCGCTGACCTCCGCCAGTACCCTGGTGAACGCGATCGCGGCGCAGAGCGGCGACCTGACTTTCCGCAACAACGGCAGCCTGCTGGTCGGCAGTGTCGATGGCCTCGCCGGCATCGCCTCCACCGGCGCGGTGGACGTGCGCCTGACCGGCGCCAGCGCGGACCTGACGCTGCAACAGGCGGTGAGCGCGGGCAATGCCGCGCAGCGACAGACCGGCGTGCTGCTGGCGGCCGGCCGCAACTTCATCAATCAGGCAGGCAGCAGCGCGGTGAGCACCGGCAACGGCCGCTGGCTGGTGTATTCCACCTCGCCGCTCAATGACACCCGCGGCGGTCTGGCGCCGCAGTTCAAGCAGTACAACGCCGGCACCGGCAGCACCGTGCTGGATGCGGGCAGCGGTTTCCTTTACCGCGTCGCCCCGACCGTTGCCGTCGCCCTCACCGGCGCAGCCAGCAAGACCTATGACGGCAATGCCGCTGCCGCACTGGGCGGGATCGGCTACACGGCCAGCAGCGGTGCGATCGACGGCGATACGGTCGTCGTCACCGGCACCGCCGCGCACTACGACAGCAAGAACGTCGGCCACGGCAAGGCGGTCACCGTCGACGGCCTGAGCGTGGACCACGCCGGCAACGGCGCGGTGCGCGTGTACGGCTACGGTCTGGCCAGCACCAGCGCCAGTGCCAACATCGGTACGATCAGCCAGAAGACGCTGCAGCTGGGGGCCGGCTCGATCCAGGGCAAGGTCTACGACGGCACCACCACCGCCAGCCTGGGGTCGGCGGCCCTGAGCGGCGTGGTGAGCGGCGACGACGTGCGCTTCGCCGGTGCGTCCGGCGCGGTGTTCGCCGACAAGCGCGCCGGCGTCAACAAGCAGGTCACCGTGTCCGGCATCGCGCTCGGCGGCAGCGATGCCGGCAACTACCTGGTCGACAGCACGGCCTATGCCGACATCGCCAAGCGCACGCTGACGGTGGCGGTCGACATCGCCGGCAAGGTGTACGACGGCGGGATCGGCGCGCAGGTGCGCAACGCCACGCTCGGCAATGCCGTCGTCGGCGACGACGTGTCCGTCGCCACCCAGGCCGCGTTCGTCGACAAGAACGTCGGCGACAACAAGAGCGTCGTGGTCGCCGCACAACTCGGCGGCACCGATGCCGACAACTACGTCATGGACGTGGCCACCTCGACGCCGCGCGGCAGTACCGCCTCGATCACGCCCAAGACGATCGACGCCGGCACGCTGAGCGTGACGGCCAAGGTGTACGACGGCAACCGCACCGCCAATGTCGGCAGCAGCGGCCCGGTCGGCGCGGTGAGCGGAGACGACGTGGCACTGGCCCTGCAGGGCCAGTACGACGACAGGAACGCCGGCACGGGCAAGCGGGTGGACGTGACGGCGGGCTTGCGCGGTGGCGATGCCGGCAACTACCAGTTGCTCGCGACGCGCCTGCAGTCCAGCGGCGACATCACGCCCAAGACGATCGACGCCGGCACGCTGAGCGTGACCGCCAAGGTGTACGACGGCAACCGGACCGCCACCGTCGGTAGCAGTGGCCTGGTCGGCACGGTCGGTGGGGATGACGTCGCGTTGATCTTGCAGGGCCTTTACGACACCAAGAACGCCGGCACCGGCAAGCGCGTGGACGTGACCGCGGGCCTGCGCGGTGGCGATGCCGGCAACTATCGCCTGCTCAACACCAGCCTGCAGTCGCGCGGCGACGTGGCGGCGAAGGCACTGACCGTCGGCAATGTGGCCGTGCTGGACAAGCGCTTCGACGGCGGCAGCGACGCGGTGCTGGTACTGCCGCCGCTGCGTGGCGTGGTCGCTGGCGACGAGGTCGCGCTGCAGGGTCGGGGTCAGTACGACAATGCCTCGGCCGCGGCGGGCAAGACGGTGCAGATCGCACTGGCCCTGAGCGGTGCCGACGCGGCCAACTACCGTCTGACCGACGCGCGTCAGCAGACCGTCGCCGGCATCGAGGACCTGCCGGGCCGCAACGCGGTGGACGCGGTCTCGCAACCGAGCATGGGGGGCAACGGCACGCAGCCGGGCGGCACCGCCGACGGCAATTCGTTGACGGCGGCGGGCGCGATTTCGGCAGCGGCCGGCGCGATGGGGGAACTGGGCGCATCGGCGCAACCGCGGCTGGGTGGAACCTCGCTCGATCCGACCGGCGCCGGCAGCACGGCATCGGGCGGCGGCGCCGGTGGCATCGGCAGCGGCCTTGGCGGTAGCGCCGGTGGTTCGGGCAGTGCCGGCGGCACTGCCGGCGCTGCGATCGGCACGGGCACCGGGACCACCGCGGCCGACGGTGCCACCGGCTCCGCGGGGGGG
>NZ_AQOK01000676.1:0-266 GCF_000364645.1 Xanthomonas sp. SHU 308
GGCGCTGGCCGCCGGTCCCGCCGGCTGGCAGGCCGCCGGCCTGGATGCGGCGCAGATCGCCGCGCTGCAGCGGCCCGACCGCGCCGCGCTGAAAACCACCGAGCACTGGCTGGCGCAACCAGGTCGGCACCTGCTGGGCTGCCACGATGCCGACTACCCGGCCCTGTTGCGGCGCACGCCCAATCCGCCACTGGCGCTGTACGTGGACGGCGATCCCACGGTGCTGTGGCACCCGGCCGTGGCCGTGGTCGGCAGCCGCGCCCCCA
>NZ_AQOK01000677.1:0-1471 GCF_000364645.1 Xanthomonas sp. SHU 308
CCGGCGGCCGCGACAACGCCTACGGCTTCGCCCTGGCCCTGGCCGCGGCCGGCTTTGCGGTGACCAGCGGCATGGCCAGCGGCGTGGATGCCGCCGCGCATCGGGCCGCGCTGTCGCGCGCGGACGGGCTGACCGTGGCGGTGGTCGGCACCGGCCCCGACCTGGCCTACCCGCGCCAGCATGCCGCTCTGCACCGCCAGATCGCCGAACGCGGCGCGGTGGTCAGCGAGCACCCGCCTGGCACGCCGGCGCGGGCGGGGCACTTCCCGGCGCGCAACCGGATCATCGCCGGGCTGAGCCTGGCGACCCTGGTGATCGAGGCGGCCACCCGCTCCGGCGCGCTGATCACCGCGCGGCTGGCCGCCGAGGCCGGGCGCGAGGTCTTCGCCCTGCCCGGCTCGATCCACAATCCGCTGGCGCGCGGCTGCCATCGGCTGATCCGCGACGGCGCCGGGCTGGTGGAAAGCGCCGAGGAGGTGCTGGCCGGGGTCGCGCCCCTGGCCGCCGAACTGGCCGACGCCTTGCGCGGGCGCCTGAACGCCCCCACACAGGGAGCCAGCACCGCGCGCGCGGCCACACCGGCCTTCCCCCACCCCGACTACCAGCGCTTGTGGCAGGCGCTGGGCCACGACCCCATCTGTATGGATTCAGTGATCGCACGCAGCGGATTGACGGCCGCAGCGGCGTCCTCCATGCTGCTGGCCATGGAACTGGATGGCTACGTGGCGGTCGAACGCGGTCGTTACACCCGCAAACCCTAGTTTCTTCACCTCCACAGCGTCTCGCGACGCAGGCCGAGGGGCAATGAAAGAGAGCATTCTGGATGTCCTGCTGTACCTGTTCGAACACTATTTCAGCGAAGACGCGGATCCGGTCCGCGATCGCGACTCCCTCCAGAATGGCCTGATCCAGGCCGGTTTCAGCCCCACCGAGATCAGCAAGGCGTTCGACTGGCTCGACGCCCTGGCCGACCAGCGCCCGGCCGTGGCGCAGCCGCGCATCGATGGCCCGATCCGCATCTACCACGGTCCGGAACTGGACAAGCTCGACGTGGAATGCCGCGGCTTCCTGCTGTTCCTGGAGCAGCACGGCATCCTCGACAGCGACCAGCGCGAGCTGGTGCTGGACCGGGCCATGGCCCTGGATCAGGACGAACTGGATCTGGACGACCTGAAGTGGGTGGTGCTGATGGTGCTGTTCAACCAGCCTGGTGCCGAGGCGGCGTACGCGTGGATGGAAACGCAGATGTTCGTCGACGAGCCGGAGCCGGTTCACTGAGTCGCTGACGGTCGCGCACGGATGCACGAAGACACTTCCCCATTGGCGATCTGGTACTACGTCGATGCTGCGCGCGAGCGGCACGGCCCGTTGCCGGCGTCCGCCCTGCTGGAACGCCTGCACGACGGCCGCCTGCAGCGCGAGACCCTGGTCTGGCGCGAAGGCCTGCCGGAGTGGCGGCCGCTGCACGCGG
>NZ_AQOK01000678.1:0-365 GCF_000364645.1 Xanthomonas sp. SHU 308
GCGTCCGGCGCCGGCCCCCGCGGCCGCGCCCGGCGATGCGCTGGCGCCGGTGCGCGCCGGGCAGACCCTGTCGCAGATCGCTGGGCAACTGGCGCGCGGCAACGGCCATTCGCTGGACCAGACCATGGTCGCGCTGCTGCGCGCCAATCCGGACGCCTTCATCCGCGGCAATCTCAACCTGCTCAAGCAGGGCGCGGTGTTGCGCACCCCGCGCGAGGAGGACCTGGCCAGCCTGGATGCCGCCGCCGCCGAGGCGGTGGTGCGCGAACAGGCGGCGCAATGGCGCCAGGCGCGTGCGCCGGTGCCGCAGCCGGCACAGGCGCAGCAGGACGCGGCGACGGCGCAGACTGCGCCCAAGCCGGCCG
>NZ_AQOK01000679.1:0-719 GCF_000364645.1 Xanthomonas sp. SHU 308
CGCGGCCGCCTGCGCCAGCGCCTCGCGCAGTGCGGCGCCGGCCGGCTGCACCAGTGCGGCGTCGAGCAGCGCGCGCGCATTGCGCTCGTAGTCCTCGTCCGGCCAGGTCCAGTGGGTGCGCAGCTTGGCTTCGCGCGCGGCCTTGAGCTGCCAGGCGCCGATGCGCTCGGCGTAGTCGCGCAGGCCGTCGGCGTCGTCCACCGCCAGTTCCAGCGGCCACGCCGCCACCAGCATCTGCCACAGCATCAGCAGGTCGCCGGGCAGCGGCGCGGCGCTGCCGGCCGGCAGCAGGTCGGCCGACAGCGCCTGGAACCGCGCCACCTGCGCCTCCCACCACGGCGCCTGCGCGCTGAG
Source organism: Xanthomonas sp. SHU 308 (assembly GCF_000364645.1). NCBI lineage: Bacteria > Pseudomonadati > Pseudomonadota > Gammaproteobacteria > Lysobacterales > Lysobacteraceae > Xanthomonas > Xanthomonas sp. SHU 308. The sequence continues at coordinate 355 of NZ_AQOK01000679.1, forward strand.
CGCGGCCAGGCGCATGCGCACGTCTTCGCCGCGCTTGTGGTCGTGGGTGGCGGTGGCCAGCAGCGCGCGCGGATAGCGCTGCGCGCGCACGGCGTTGGCCGCGTGGAACGCCTCCGGCGTCAGCGCGAACACGTCCGGCTCGCTGCCGACCTCGTTGCGCGAGAGCAGCACGCCGTGGCGGTAGAAGGACGTGTCCTCCACCGACTTGGCGTTGAGCGGTGCCGACAGTTGTTCCAGGCGCCGGCGCACGATCCGCCGCAGCGCCACCTGCGCCTTGCCGGTGCCGCGGCCGTCGCGGCTCCAGCGCTCGATCGCATCGATCGCCGCGCACACCCGCGGCTCGGCGCCGGCGCGCGCACGCTGCA
>NZ_AQOK01000680.1:0-880 GCF_000364645.1 Xanthomonas sp. SHU 308
CCGGCGCGGGCGGCCGCGTGCCGGCCGGCGCCGGCCAGCACGCCGTTGGCGGTTCGCCGAAGTAGTGCCGGTACTGCGCCAGGGTGGCCGCGTACTGGGCCTGGAAGCGCGCGGCGTCGGCCGGGTCGCCGCGCCCGGGATGGTGATGCAGGGTGCGGCGCAGCACCTGTGGACAGAACCGCTGCCAGTACTCGCGGGTGTCGGTGAGGTGTGCATGCCAGGCCTGATCGACCAGCGGACTCGGCGTGATCTCCTCGCCGGCGACGCAGGCCAGGAAGCAGAAACGCCGGTATTCCTCGACCAGTTGCGTGGCCAGCGCCGGCGACACGCCGGCCTCCTCGGCGACGCGACGCTCGAACGCCGCCAACGCCGTCTCGCCCTCGCCGAAGCCGTCGGCCTGCAGGCGCTGCCACAGCGCAGCGTGGTCGGGATCGACGCTGGCCGGCAGCAGTGGCGTCGGCATTCGCGTCATCGCAGCGCTTCCCAGCCCGCGGGCGCCGAGCACAGTGCCAGCAGCAGGGCCAGCCCCTGCAGGGCGAAACACAGCAGTTGCCGCCGCAGCAGGCGGCGCATGCCCTGCCAGCGCGCCAGCCAATCGCGCGGCGGCGGCAGCGTGCGCAGCAGGCCCAACCGCTGCAGGACGGCGTCCAGGTCGGCACCGGCGCGCGGCAGGTCCGGTTCGGCCAGCACTGCCTCAAGCAACGCCACGTCCAGGCCGACCCGTGCCGCCCAATAGCGCTGCAACAGGCCGGCCAAGGCGGCGACGCCGCAACAGGACACGGCGAGGACGGCACCGATGCCGACATACCACGCCGCCAGCGCCACCGTCAGCGCGAGCAACAGCAGCGACAGCCGATCCAGCGGCGCACCCTGGCGCAGC
>NZ_AQOK01000681.1:0-958 GCF_000364645.1 Xanthomonas sp. SHU 308
CGGGCGTGGGGCCTGCGCCGCCGTTCGCGCCGGCCTGCGCCGGGTCCAGCCGGAACACCGCCGCCGCCTCGCCGAGCCGGCGGCCCTGGTCTTCCAGCGCCCGCGCCGAGGCGCTGGCTTCCTCGACCACGGCGACGTTCTGCTGGATCGCCTGGTCCATCTGCGCCACGGTGCGGCTGACCTGCTCGATGCCCATCGACTGTTCCTGCGAGGCCGCGGCGATCTCGCCGATGATGTCGGTCACCCGCTGCACCGAGGCCACGATCTCCTGCATGGTGCGACCGGCCTGGTCGACCAGGGCCGAACCTTCGCTCACGCGGCCGACCGAGTCGTCGATCAGCGTCTTGATCTCCTTGGCGGCGTTGGCCGAGCGCTGGGCGAGGGTGCGCACTTCGGTGGCGACCACCGCGAAGCCGCGGCCCTGTTCGCCGGCGCGGGCGGCTTCCACCGCGGCATTGAGTGCCAGGATGTTGGTCTGGAAGGCGATGCCGTCGATCACGCCGATGATGTCGGCGATCTTCTTCGACGAGGCCTCGATGCCGTTCATGGTGGTGACCACCTGGCCGACCACCTGGCCGCCCTGCGAGGCCACCGCGGCCGCGCCGGTGGCGAGCTGGTTGGCCTGGCGGGCGTGCTCGGCGTTCTGCTTGACCGTGGAGGTCAGCTCCTCCATCGAGGCCGCGGTCTCTTCCAGGTTGGCCGCCTGTTGTTCGGTGCGGCGCGACAGGTCGTCGTTGCCGGCGGCCAGTTCGGTGGTGGCGCCGTGGATGCTGCGCGCCGCGGTCTGGATGCGGCCGACGATGTCGGCGAGCTGGTCGGCGGTGGTATTGGCATCCTCGCGCATCCGCGCGAACACGCCGTGGAAGTCGCCGTGCATGCGCGCGCTCAGGTCGCCGGCGGCGATGGCCTGCAGCAGGGTCGACAGCTTGCCCAGGTTGCGGTCGCTGACCTCCATCAT
>NZ_AQOK01000682.1:0-2136 GCF_000364645.1 Xanthomonas sp. SHU 308
TTGGAACCGCCCGGCGTCGCCGCGCACGCTGAAGTCGCCGGCGGCGGCGGCCGCGGCCAGGCGCTTGATCTCGGTGTTGATCGCCAGCAGGCTGGCCTTGGCCGCGTCCATCGATTCGTGCAGCACCGCGCGGCTGCCGGGCAGGCGCCGGGCGTCGCGGCGCAGGTCGCCATTGGCGTACTCGTTGAGCACCGCGATGGCGTCGACGATCGCGTCCAGGTGCTCGAACATCATGCGGTTGATGCTCGCAGCCAGGTCGCCGTACACGCCGGGGAAGTCCTCCGGCATGCGGTGGGACATGTCCTTGTCGGCGTGCAGCACCGCCATCCGTGCGGTCTCGCTGGAGAAGCGTTCCAGCATCCGGATCATCTCGCCGGTGGCGCGCAGCATCTCGCCGGTCTCGTCGCGGCCGGGATTGTCGATGCGCACGCTGAGGTCGCCGCGCGACACCGCGCGGATCGCCTCCAGGCTGCGCGATACCGGTCGCAGCACCGAACTGCCGATCAGCCAGTTGATGCCGAAGGTGAGCAGCACCAGGATGCCGCCGGCCAGGGTCATCACCCCGGTGAAGACCAGCGCCTGCGCCTGCACGTCGTCCATATACACGCCAGTGCCGATCACCCAGTGCCAGGGCGCGAACGCGGCGTTGTAGGAGATTTTTTCGACCGGCTTGTCGCTGCCGGGCTTGGGCCACAGATAGTCGACGTAGCCGCCGCCGGCCTCGGCTGCCTTCACGAACTCGCGGAAGATCGGCTTGCCGTCGGCGCTGAGCACCTGGCCGATGTCCTTGCCGACCAGGTCGTGGCGGGTGGGGTGCATCAGCATGGTCGGGTGCAGGTCGTGCACGTAGAAGTAGTCCACGCCGTCGCGGGCGCGCATCGATTCCAGGGTGCGCAGGGCGGTACGCTGCGCCTCGGCCAGCGGCATGCCGCCCTTGTCCACTTCGGCCGCATAGGCGCGCACCACGCCCAGCGCCAGCTCGATCTGGCTCTTCAGTGCCTGTTCGCGCGTGTTGCGGATGTCCAGGTACTGCATGCGTGCGGCAATCACCGCCAGCAGGACGATGCCGGCACCCAGCAACAAGGTCTGCCAGAGGAACTTGCGGCGCAGCGGCAGATCCGAGAGGCGGGTGAGCAACGAGCGAGACGACATCGACCTGATCCTTGGAAAGGTTCCCAAAGGTTTAACGGCTCCGGGAACGGGGAAATTGAGCGTGCGGCGCGACCGATCCGTAGACAATCCTCGCACTGGAGCGGCGGTCAAAAAAATCCCCGGCGCGAAGGCCGGGGATGGGGGGGGGGGCAGCGACAGGCCGGGCCTGTCTCAGAACTCCTGCCAGTCCGAATCGGCCAGGGCCGGCTCGACCTTGCGGGCACGCACCGCCGCCGGCTTGGCGGCGGCGACGGCCGCAGGCTTCTTCGCCGGCGCTGCCGCCCGCGGCGCGGACACGGCCTGCGGCGCGTGGACCGCGCTGGCCTGCGCCGACTGCTCGACGCGGAAGATCGACACGGCCTCGATCAGCTGGCCGGCCTGTTCTTCCATCGAACGGGCGGCGGCGGTGGCTTCTTCGACCAGCGCGGCGTTCTGCTGGGTGGTCTCGTCCATCTGGGTGACGGTCTGGTTGACCTGCTCGATACCGGCCGACTGCTCCTGCGAGGCGGCGGCGATCTCGCCCATGATGTCGGTGACGCGCTGCACCGAGGCGACGATTTCGGTCATGGTCTGGCCGGCCTGGCGCACCAGGGTCGAGCCGTTGGCCACCTGGCTCACCGACGCGTCGATCAGGCCCTTGATCTCCTTGGCGGCGTTGGCCGAGCGCTGAGCGAGGGTGCGCACTTCGCTGGCGACCACCGCGAAGCCGCGGCCCTGTTCGCCGGCACGTGCGGCTTCCACCGCGGCGTTGAGCGCCAGGATGTTGGTCTGGAAGGCGATGCCGTCGATGACGCTGATGATGTCGGCGATCTTCTTCGAGGACGCCTCGATCCCGCTCATGGTCTGCACCACCTGGCCGACCACACTGCCGCCCTGCGAGGCGACCGTGGCGGCGCCGCCGGCCAACTGGTTGGCCTGGCGCGCGTGCTCGGCGTTCTGGCGCACGGTGGAGGTCAGTTCCTCCATCGAGGCGGCGGTCTCTTC
>NZ_AQOK01000683.1:0-6969 GCF_000364645.1 Xanthomonas sp. SHU 308
CATTGATCGCGTTCGCCGCCTGCTGGATGCGGCCGACGATGGCCGCCAGCTGCTCGGCGGTGGCGTTGGCGTCGTCGCGCATGGTCGCGAACACGCCCTGGAAATCGCCATGCATGCGCGCGGTGAGGTCGCCCTGCGACAGCGCGGTCAGCAGCCTGGACACTTGGCCGATGCTGTCGCCGTTGGCCTGCAGCAGGCCATTGAGCTGCTGCGCCAGCTGCAGGAAGAAGCCGTGCTTGCCTTCGATGCCGACGCGCCCGCTGAGGTCGCCCGCGGCGGCCTCGCGCACGATCTTGGCCACTTCCTGCTCGACCTGCGCTTCCAGGGTGCGGTCGCGCGATTCGCAGACAAAGCCGATGTGCGTGCCGTGCTGGTCGCGGATGGCGGTGATGGTCTGGGCGACGCGCGCGTCGACGTAGGCCATCTCGCGTTCCATCACCCCCTTCTTTTCCAGCTCCGCCAGGGTCTTGGGATCGTGCTGGTTGCCGTACTCCAGCACCGTCACCGGCGAGCCGACCAGCGGCAGGCTCGAATCGAAGGCCGGCGCCACCGAGTGGATCTGCTCGGCGTACTTGTCGGTGAGGCCCTGCATCGACGGGTTGGCGTAGACGATGTTGTAGTCCAGGTCGACGATGAACATGCCGGTCGAGGAGTTGTCCAGCGCGGTGCGGATGCGCAGGTTCTCGGCGGCGACCGCGGCGTCGCGCTCGATGCGCCCGCGCAGGTCCTGCTGCATGCGCTTGAGCGCCTGCATCAGCTCGCCGATCTCGTCCTTGCTGTTGGCGTCGATATGTCCGTCGAGCTTGCCGGCGGCGACGTCGCTGGCCACCTTGACCGCATCGCGCACGCTGTTGGCGAGCATCCGCCCGAACAGGAAGGCCAGACCGACCGCTGCGCCGAGGCCGATCAGCAGGCAGATCAGCAGGGTTGCCGAGGCGTTGCGATAGGTGCCGCTGGCGGCGTCGGCCGCGGCCTTGGCCTGGCGATCGTTCTCGGCGATCAGGGCGACGACGTCGTCCACCACCTTGTTGTGCAGGGTGCGGGTCTCGCCGGTGAAGGTATCGATGGCGTCGTCGTGCAGGTCGAGCTGCAGCATTTCGTCGACGGACTGGTAGGAGGCGCTGGCCTTCTTCCAGTCGGCGACCAGACGGTCGTAGATGGTCTTTTCCTGCGGGCTGCCGATCTTGGGCGGATATTGGGCCAGGATCTGGTCCATCTGCTTCTTCAGCGCAACCTTGCGCGCGGCCGATTCCTTCTTCAGCGCATCGCTGCTGCGGATCAGGCTCTGGTAGGCCGCGTTGCGGTACTCGCCGAGGATGCCGCGCATTTCGCCGCCAGTGCGCACGCTCGGCACCACCTGCGACGACACATTCTTGGTCACGCCATCGAGCGAGTTAAGACCGCGGTAGGCGGCCACGCCCTGGATCAGCATCAACGCCAGCACGACGCCGAACGCCAGCATCAGTTTGGGCATCACCTTCAGATCTTTAATCCACTGCATGAGCGCGTTTCCCATAATTCGGAGGGGGACGACAAGGGGCAAAAAACGGCAAACGCCGCCGCGCCGGACCGTGCGCACGGGTCCAGCACGGCGGCGCAATGGCTTACTTGATGGTGGCCAGCTTCAGGCTGGACGGCGCGCTGACCTGGATTTCGGCACGCGAGCTGTCCCGCTCGATCTTGCCGATCACGCACACGTCCTTGCCTTCCAGGGTTTCCGGGGCGAAGCCGAACTTGCTGCGGTCGGCGCCGGCGATGCGGGCGGAGAAGGTGTGGCGCGGGAACATGCCGCCCATGTACAGGAAGGTCGGCTCGCCTTCGGAATTCTGCGCGTACTTGGCTTTCTCGACCTTGCCGCAGACCATGCCGTCCTTGCCGACGAAACGGGTGGCCATCTCCGGCGGGATCATCTGCTGGGACTGGGCGAAGGTGCTGGGGCTGGCGGCGAGCAGCAGGACCAGCAGCATGGGAAAGCTCGGTTTCATGGAACGACTCCTTGGGGACGGGGGCTGAAGTGAGGGCCGTGTGATGCCGGCCACTCTTCAGCTATCGGCGTGAAACCGGTTAACTTGATTCGCCCAAGTGATAAACAGTTCGCATTTCAAATAAAAACCCGCCTTGCGGCGGGTTTCGTCTACAGCCGGGCGGCCGCCGCAGCGGCCGGGGGTCAGGCGGCTTCGTCGACGTGGGCGTGCTGTTGGCCGAACTCGGCGCTGTCGAGCAGGGTCTCGATATCCAGCAGGATCAACATCTTGTCGTCCTGGGTGCCGATGCCCGAGATGAAGCGGGTGTCGACCGCGGCGCCGAACTCGGGGGTCGGGCGGATCTGCTCTTCGTTCAGCGGGATCACGTCGGAGACGCTGTCCACCACGATGCCGACCACGCGGTTCTCGACGTTGAGCACGATCATCACGGTGAAGGCGTCGTAGCGCGCTTCCTTCAGGCGCAGCTTCAGGCGCAGGTCGATCACCGGGACGATGGTGCCGCGCAGGTTGATCACGCCCTTGATGTACTCGGGGGCGTCCGGGACCCGGGTGACCGAGTCGTAGCCGCGGATTTCCTGCACCTTGAGGATATCCACGCCGTAGTGTTCTTCGCCGAGGGTGAAGCTGAGGAATTCGCCGCCGGTGGCGTCGGAATTGGAGGTGGTCTTGTCGTTCATCGTGTGCTCCTGGTGCGCACGGGATTGCGGGTGGTGGCGTGGGTGGGAAAGCGCGACTCTTATGCTAGATCGGCGCGGCCACGGCGAACTTTAGACCTGGATCGGCCGGCCGCTTGCGGCGTTCAGGAAAGCACGCCGCTCTTGCGGGCGCTGCGCTGGCGCTCGATGCGGAACACGTAGCGCTGGATCGCCGCGTCGGCACCGCGCGGCAGGTCCTGGAAGCGCATGCCCACGCGCAGGGTGTCCTGGCCGTTGGCGAGCTTGGAGACATACATGTTGCAGACCTGCAGGGTCAGCCGGATGGCGTCGGCATCGGGCAGCTGCAGCACGCAGTTCGGATAGCTCTGCTGCAGCTGCGGCATCGGCTGGCCCTGTACCAGCGCCACCGCCAGGCCGCCGCCGCTGATGTCCACCACGCGCAGTTTCAGTTCGACCTGGCCGGCATCGTCGTCGATGCGCAGCACGCACCACGGCGAATCGGTGATCGGGGTCTCCAGGCGGAAATGCTCGCGCCGCTGCAGGTAGTAGAGCGATTCCGGCAGCGGGGCACGCAGGCCCGGCTGGCCGTTGTCGTCGGTGCGCTGCGGGCTTTCGATGCGGAAACGCACCCGCACCTTGTCCAGCTGGGCGAAGCACAGCAGGTACTCGGCCTGCTCGGCGGCGCGGTTGGAGGCCTCGTTGACGCTCAGGTCCAGCAGCACGCTGTCCTCGTCCAGGTCCAGCAACGCGGTCGAGAAGGCCTGGTCGCGACCGCCCACGTGCGCGCTGACCTGCGAACGCTGCTGGATCAGCGACTGCAGCAACTGGCGGATCTGTCGCGGCTTGGTCAGCAGGAAACGGTCGTCCTCCACTTCTTCTTCCGGCGAAGTCGGGACAGGGGAGTCGCTGGGAGTGCCTTCGGCCATGGTGGAGAGTGGGTACTGGAGGTGGGTGGGGCGGCACCGCGTCGGGCCGCCCCACGCATGCTATCGGCTGAGCTGGACTTTTTTGTAGACCGGCTGCACGTTGCCGCCAGTGGCGACCGCGTTCGACGGCGGGCGCTGCTCCAGGGTGAAGGATGCCACGGCCCGTGCCAGTTCGCCCGCCTCGTGTTCCATCGACCGGGCGCTGGCGCTGGCTTCCTCGACCAGGGCGGCATTCTGCTGGGTCGCCTCGTCCATCTGCACGACGGTCTGGTTGACCTGCTCGATGCCGGCCGACTGTTCCTGCGAGGCCGAGGCGATGTCGCGCATGATGTCGGTGACGCGCTGGACCGAGGTCACGATGTCCTGCATGGTGCGGCCGGCCTGGTCGACCAGGGCCGAGCCTTCGGCCACACGGGTCACCGAGTCGTCGATCAGGTCCTTGATCTCCTTGGCGGCGTTGGACGAACGCTGCGCCAGCACGCGCACCTCGCTGGCGACCACGGCGAAGCCACGGCCCTGCTCGCCGGCACGCGCAGCCTCGACCGCGGCGTTGAGCGCCAGGATGTTGGTCTGGAAGGCGATGCCGTCGATCACGCTGATGATGTCGGCGATCTTCTTCGACGAGGCTTCGATGCCGCTCATCGTGGTGACCACCTTGCCGACCACGCTGCCGCCCTGCGAGGCGACCGCCGCGGCGCCGACCGCCAACTGGTTGGCCTGGTGCGCATGCTCGGCGTTCTGCTTGACGGTGGAGGTCAGCTCCTCCATCGAGGCGGCGGTTTCCTCCAGGCTGGCGGCCTGCTGCTCGGTGCGGCGCGACAGGTCGTCGTTGCCGGCGGCGATCTCGCCGGCGGCGGTGTTGATCGCGTCCGAGGCGCCCTGGATCTGCCGCACGATCGCCGACAACTGCTCGGCGGTGGCGTTGGCATCGTCCTTCATGTTCGCGTACACGCCCTGCAGGTCGGCGTCGATGCGCCGCGACAGGTCGCCCTCGGCCAGCGCGCGCAGCATCTGCTGGATGTGGCCCAGGCCGGAGGCGCTGGCGGCGAGCATGGCGTTGATCTGCTCGCCCAACTGCAGCAGGAAGCCGTGCTTGTCGTCCAGGCGGATGCGTCCGCCGAGGTCGCCGGCGACCGCGCCACGCACGATGCCGGCGATCTCCTCTTCCACCGCCACTTCGTCGGTGCGGTCGGCCCATTCCACCACGAAGCCGAGGCGGTTGCCGGTCGCGTCGGTGACCGGATTGACGATCAGGCGCATGGTGTGGCCGCCGACGCGGATCTGCGCGCGGTGCGTGCCGGTCAGCTCGGCGAGCATGCGCGCCTGGTGTTCGGGATGGCGGTGGAACACGTCGATGGTCTTGCCCAGCAGTGCGCTGGCATCGAACTGCGGCAGGTCGCGGCGCAGGTCTTCCTGCACCTCGCTGAGCATCTGCAGCAGCGGGCGGTTGACGTAGACGATGCGGCGGTCGGCATCGGCGATCATGACGTTGGTGGTGACATCGTCCAGCGCGCTGCGGATGCGCTGGGTCTCGCGCTGGGCCTCGCTGTCCTGCTCGCGGCTGCGCAGCAGCTGCGCGTTGGCGGCCACCAGGGTGTGGGCGATGGAGCCTTCCGGCAGGTCCAGCTCGCGGATCGCGGCCGACAGCGGCTGTTGCTGGGCGATGGCGCGCGCGGCCTGGGCCAGGGCGTGCGGGTCGTGGCCCACGTCCAGCAGTTGCCGGCGCATCTGCACCGCCATCGGCACCAGGATCGCCGCTTCCACCGCCACGTACAGCGCATGGATCGCCAGGATGCCGATCCCGGCCTCGGCGGTGAACACCCGCACCGGCAGGCCGCGGTGCTGCAACCAGAAGAACAGCACGTGATGCACGGCGATCGCGGCGGCCGCGACCATGATCGGCCGCCAGTCGCGGTAGTACAGCAGCAGCGCGATCAGCAGGATGACGCCGAAGTGCACTTCGATCATGCCGCCGGCCTGCTGGATCAGCGCCGCGGCCAGCACCATCAGGCCCAAGGCCACGGTGCAGCGGCTCAGCAGGCTGCCCGGATGCAGCTTCACCTGCAGGGCGATGACGGCCAGGGTCGGCAGGCTGACCGCCAGCCACGGCGTCCACGCGCCCTGATGCCAGGCGGCGGCCAGGCTGGCGAGGGTGGCCAGGACCGCGACGACGACGAACAGCCGGTCGGCCTGCGCCGCCAGGTTCTGCAGGTAGACGTAGCGCTCGTTGCCGACGAGAAAGCTGCCTTGGGTAGGCGAGGCGCTCATGAGAGGGATTCCTTGGAGTCGGTGGGACATCCGCACTGGGCGGGAGAGATCAGCGGCGCGGCGCCGCTGGTGGCGAGCAGCCGCGGCAGCAGCGACGCGGCGGGGATGGACGTGCCGCATCCGGCCAGCTGTGCCGGGCCGGCATAGATCAAGCGGGACTGCGCATCGAAGACGATCAGTGCATAGGGCAGGGACGGCGGCGCCAGCCGCGCGCGCAGGTCCACGCTGCGCATCCCTGGCAGTGCGAGCGCCGCAGGCGCGGCGCAGTCGCAGCCGGCCACGCGCAGGCGGAACGCCACGGGCTGCCCGTCGGCAGCGTCGATGGCGGGCGCAAAGGCCAGCAGGCGCGCGCGAATGGCCTCGGCGCTGTCGGCCGGCGGCGGGCTGGCGAGCGCCACCAGTTGGCTTGCCGCCCAGATGCTCCAGAGCACCAGCAGCAACAGCCCCCATGGCAGGCGGGTGAAACCTCCCCAACGGGGCGTCGTGGTGGATAGTGCCTGCATTGGAAACCGGCCAGCGCGACGCCGGCACTCACCGGCTGTTCACGTTATCGACAGCACCTGTCGATCCTTAATGTCGTATTCATCACATTTCACGCCGTGGTAACGACGCTGGTGTGGGGTTTTCGAAAAAAGGCTGTCGCGCAGGCCTGGAAACGCAATCGGCCGCGGAGGCGTTCCGCGGCCGATCGGCATATTGGGTTGTGGTTCCGGCGGCGCGGTGTGCGCCGGCCGGGGCGTGACAGGCCGAGCCTGGGTGGCGCGATCCGCGCGCCTGGACTCAGGCGGCCGCGTGTGTCGGCCTGGGCGCGACCGGTACCGCCGGCGCACGCACCGAGGATGCCGCCGCCTGCACCTTGAACACCGCCACGGCCTGCCGCAGGTGGCCGGCCTGCTCCTCCATCGAACGCGCGGCGGCGGTGGCTTCCTCCACCAGCGCGGCGTTCTGCTGGGTGCTCTCGTCCATCTGGGTGACGGTGCGGTTGACCTGCTCGATGCCGGACGACTGCTCCTGCGAGGCGACCGCGATCTCGCCCATGATGTCGGTGACGTGCTGCACCGAGGTCACGATCTCCTGCATGGTGGTGCCGGCACGCTCGACCAGGGCCGAGCCTTCGGCGACGCGGCCGACCGA
>NZ_AQOK01000684.1:0-470 GCF_000364645.1 Xanthomonas sp. SHU 308
GTGGCCACCACGGCGAAACCGCGGCCCTGCTCGCCGGCCCGGGCGGCTTCCACCGCGGCGTTGAGCGCCAGGATGTTGGTCTGGAATGCGATGCCGTCGATCACCGAAATGATGTCGCCGATCTTCTTCGACGAGGCTTCGATGCCGCTCATGGTCTGCACGACCTGGCCGACCACGGCGCCGCCCTGCGAGGCGACCGAGGCCGCGCCGGCGGCCAGTTGGTTGGCCTGGCGCGCACGTTCGGCGTTCTGCTTGACGGTGGAGGTCAGTTCCTCCATCGACGCGGCGGTCTCCTCCAGGCTGGCCGCCTGCTGCTCGGTGCGGCGCGACAGGTCGTCGTTGCCGGTGGCGATCTCGCTGGCCGCGGCATTGATGCTGACCGCCGCGGTCTGGATGCGCGCGACGATGGCCGCCAGTTGCTCGGTGGTGGCATTGGCGTCGTCGCGCATGGTCGCGAACACGCCCTGGAA
>NZ_AQOK01000685.1:0-322 GCF_000364645.1 Xanthomonas sp. SHU 308
GCCGGGGCCGGCGCGGCTTGCGCAATCGGCGCGTTGGCGGCCACGCCTTGGTAGGTGTCCAGCTTGAAAGCGGCGATGGCCGCGCCCAACTGGCCGGCCTGTTCCTCCATCGAGCGCGCCGCGGCGGTGGCTTCTTCCACCAGCGCGGCGTTCTGCTGGGTGCTCTCGTCCATCTGCACCACGGTCTGGTTGACCTGCTCGATGCCGGCGGACTGCTCCTGCGAGGCCGCGGAGATCTCGCCCATGATGTCGGTGACGCGACGCACCGAGGTTACGATCTCGCTCATGGTGCGGCCGGCCTGGTCGACCAGGGCCGAGCCTT
>NZ_AQOK01000686.1:0-2160 GCF_000364645.1 Xanthomonas sp. SHU 308
GGCGAGGGTGCGCACCTCGGTGGCGACCACGGCGAAGCCACGGCCCTGATCGCCGGCGCGCGCGGCCTCGACGGCCGCGTTGAGTGCCAGGATGTTGGTCTGGAAGGCGATGCCGTCGATCACGCCGATGATGTCGGCGATCTTCTTCGACGAGGCCTCGATCCCGTTCATGGTGGTGACCACGTGGCCGACCACGTCGCCGCCCTGCGAGGCCACCGCGGCCGCCCCGGCCGCAAGCTGGTTGGCCTGGCGTGCGTACTCGGCGTTCTGCTTGACCGTGGAGGTCAGCTCTTCCATCGAGGCGGCGGTGCGCTCCAGGCTGGCCGCCTGCTGTTCGGTGCGGCGCGACAGGTCGCCGTTGCCGCTGGCGATCTCGGTGGAGGCGACATTGATGTTGGCGGCGGCGGCATGGATGCGGCCGACGATCGCCGCCAGCTGCGCGGCGGTGGCGTTGGCGTCGTCGCGCATGCGACCGAACACGCCATGGAACTCGCCGTGCATGCGCGCGGTCAGGTCGCCGGCGGCGATGGCCCGCAGCAGCGTGGACAGCTCGCCCAGGTTGCGGTCGCTGACTTCCATCATCGCGTTGAGATCCTGCACCATCACCCGGAACCCGTACTGGAAACGTTCCGGGTCGCCGCGCGTGCCGAAGGCGCCGGCCGCGGCCGCCTCCGCCAGCTGCTTGATCTGCTCGCTCATCGCGGTCAGGTTCTGCTTGGCCATGTCCATGGTTTCGGTGAGCACGGCCTTCTCGCCGGGCAGGCGGTCCATGTCCTCGGACAGGTCGCCGATCGCATAGCGCTGGATGATCTGCAGCAGGCGCATCTTCACCGCGATGTGCGAGGCCACCAGTTCGTTGGTGCCCTTGACCATCTGCCCGTACTCGCCGGGGAAGGCGTTCTCGTCCATGCGGTAGCTGATGGTGCCGCCCGCGTGCTGCCGGGCCATCTCCTCTTGGGCGCGGATCACGCTGTGGATGCGCGAACGCATGATCAGCATGTCGTCCATCAGCTCGCCGATCTCGTCCTTGCCGTGCGGATAGGTGGCGCCCTCCAGTTCGCCGCGTGCCACCGCCTGCGACAGGCGCTTGGCCGCGTGCAACTGGCGCGCCATCCCGCGCGCGATCAGCCAGGCGGTGACGCTGGCGAACAGCACGGCCAGCCCGAGCAGCGTCACGATCAGGGTCTTGGTGTTGGCCAGCTGGCTGTCGGCGCGCTCCATCTCCCGGTTCAGTTCGGCGACGTTGTACTGGGTCAGCGCCACGATGCGCTCGAACAGGGTCCGGCGCAGCGTCCGCGACTGGGTGTCGGAGATCTTCTGTGCGCCGGCCACGTCGCCGGCGCGCAGCGCCGCACCCATCTCGGTGTTGGCCTGCAGGTAAGCCTTCAGCGTCTCCTGCACGCCGGCGTACATCTGCACCTGCTTCTGGTCGCGCATCATCGCGGCGATGACCTGCTGGTTCTTCGCCACCTCCGTGCGCACCTTCTGCATGCGCTTGAAGTAATCGGCCTGGGCCTGGGGATCGCCGGCGCGCGACAGTTGCGCCAGTTCGTAGGTACGGAATTCGCCCAGTTGCGCGCGCACCTCGGCCAGTGCCTGGGTCGCCGGCACCCAATCGTGCTGGATGTGCTTGAGCTCGGCGATGGACAGGTTGGTCCGGGAGTAGGTAAAGCCTCCCAGCACGACCGTCAGCAGCGTGGTCACGGCGAAGGCGAAGATCAGCTTGTCGCGGATTTTCAGGTGCGCAAGTACGTTCATGGGCATTCCATGTGCAGCAACGGTTGAAAAAAGGCAGGGCGGCCGGCGGTCAGCCGGCGAAGACGAAGGGGGGCGAGGGCAGCGCTGCGCCAGTGGCGGCGCGCGCAGGCGGGCGGGAACCCATGCCGAACAGGGGCGCGCGTGCGGCGCTGCGGCGCCGCGACGGGAGGGTGGACGATGGCGGATGTCGGCGGCTGGGCATCACGTGCTCCCTGAACGGTCGCGGTGGTGATCCGGCGATGACGGGCGCGGACCACGAAGCGTGATCCTGATATCGACTAGCGCGGCGATAGCTTGAACCGCGCCGTGGTGCGAATCGGCGTGTCGTGCGCGATTGTTTCTATCGCAACGGTATGGCCGCTCAATCGGCCTCGATGGCCGGGACCGCCGTGCGCACCAGCC
>NZ_AQOK01000687.1:0-559 GCF_000364645.1 Xanthomonas sp. SHU 308
CTGCGCCTGGCCGGCAGCGGCGCGGCGGCGCTGCTGATCAGCAGCGTGGTCGGTGCGGTGCTGGCGCGCGGGACCGATGGCGGCAGCCTGGCGCTGCAGGCCAGCGCGGTGCTGGCGGCGGTGGCGATGCTGTGCGCCTGGCAGTTGCAGCGGGTGCTGCGCCATCACGCCAATGCGCACCCGGCCCCGGCCGACGCCACGGCTGTGCTCGCGATCGACCGAGCGCCCTCGTGGCGCGCGATTCCCTGGCAGCCGCTGGCACTGATCGCAGCGGTCTCGCTGACCCTGCCCGCGTTCACCAAGCTCGCCCCGTACGTGGCTGCCTACGGCCTGCTCTCGCCCGGCTGGGGCAGCGCGGTCCTGATCGCCTATGCGCTCGGCACGGTCCTGGTGCAGCCGCTGGCCGCGCGCTGGGGCCGGCAGCGCACGCCGACGCAACGGCTGGCCTGGCTCGGCGGCGCCCTGTTGCTGTGCGCGCCGCTGTTCGCCCTGGCGTTGCCGGCGCAGCCGCTGCTGAGCCTGGCCGCAGCGGCCTGCATCGGCGCCATCGGCGGGAGCG
>NZ_AQOK01000688.1:0-13121 GCF_000364645.1 Xanthomonas sp. SHU 308
CATGCGCAGTGCACCGCCACCCGGGCGGTCGCCGAGCATGCGCTGTGCTTCGCCGCGCTGACCGCCGCCGCACAGATCGCGCTGGCCGCCGGGGTGGTACTGATCGGCGTGCTGCTGGATGCGCTGGACTACCGCGACGGGCACTGCCTGCTGCTGTGCTGGGCGATGGCGGCCGGCCCGCTGCTATGCGGGGCGCTGTGCCTGCTGCTGGCGCTGTTGACGGGACGCCGGCGATCGCATCCGATCGGTGCCGGCCTGGCGGCGAACGCGAGCAGCGGCTGAGACAGCGGACGCTGCGACGCAACGGGCGAGCATCAGGCCCGAATCCTCGGCGGCACGGCGCCATGTCGCTGGCTTGAACGCGGCGCACCGCGCACGCGCATGTCTCAGGCGAAAAACGCCCGCTGCAGCGGCATCAACGCCGCGCCCAGGGTCACCGCGTCGCCGACGGTGCGGGCGATGCACAGTTGCGGCAGCGGCGGCGCCAGGCCGTGCCGGTTGGGTGCGCGCGGGATGCGGATGCGCTCGATCAGGCGTGCGCCGATCGCGGCCGGCAGGCGCCCGCCGATCACGATCGCCTGCGGATCCAGCGCATAGGCCAGATACGCGCACAACTGCGAGAACGGTGCCTCGGCCATGTCCAGCCAGGCGTCCACGCCCGGGGTGTGCGCGTCGATCGCGCCGAGCATCTGCTCGACTCCGGCGTAGTCCTGGCCGGCGGCCCGCACCAGCGACAGCAGCGCGTCCAGGTTCGGATAGGCCATGCCGCCGACGGTCCAGATGCCGCCGAACTCGCCGGCATTGCCGCGGTGGCCGCGGAACAGCCGGCCATCGGCGATGATGCCGCCACCGAAGCCGTTGGTCAGGTGCAGGTAGACGAAGTCGCGGCAGTCGCGGCCGACCCCGTACAGACTCTCGGCGACCGCCGCCGCCGCGCCATCGTTCTCGATGGTGACCGCGCAGCCCAGGGCTTCTTCCAGGATCGGCACCAGGTCCACCTGGGTCCAGTCCTCCAGCGCCGGCGGCCCGGCCATCTGCCGGCCCTGCCCGGTGAAGAACGCCGAAATCGCCATGCCCATGCCGACTACCCGCGCCGGGTCCACGCCGGTCTCGGCCAGCAGCTCCGCACGGAATCGCTGCAACTGCGCCAGCACCGGCGCGCGGCGCATATCGGCCAGGCCCACGCGGCGCTGGCCGCGCACGGTGCCGGCGAAATCCACCAGCGCCAGCGCCACCACGTCGCCCATCAGGCCGATGCCGAAGGCGTAGGCGTAATCCGGCGCCAGCCGCACATCGACGCTGGGATTGCCGCGCCCCTCGGCGGCACGGGCGCTGAGCTGGACCATGCGGTCCTGTACGAAGCCCTGCAGCAGGCGCGCCA
This sequence comes from Xanthomonas sp. SHU 308, assembly GCF_000364645.1. Taxonomy (NCBI): domain Bacteria; kingdom Pseudomonadati; phylum Pseudomonadota; class Gammaproteobacteria; order Lysobacterales; family Lysobacteraceae; genus Xanthomonas; species Xanthomonas sp. SHU 308. The sequence goes on from NZ_AQOK01000688.1 coordinate 1,382, forward strand.
CGGTGGGCTGCGACAGATCCAGGTCGCGGCTCAGCGCCGCCTGGGTCTGCACCCCGGTCTTGAACACACGATCGAGCAATTGGCGGCCGCCGGCACTGACGCGCGGCGGGAAATCGGAATGCGGCATAGGCGGACGCAAAGCGTGATGGATGCACGAACCGCAACAACCTAGCACGTGGACATCCAATTTTCATACATTGCAAATAGTATTAACCACACATTCTTTTACTGGGGGTCTTCATGCGTACCGTTCATCCGCACCCGAGCCTGCTGGCACTGGCGCTCGCGTCCATCCTCGGCAGCGCCGCGACCGTCCATGCCGAGGACGCGCCAGCACCCCCGGCAGACGCCACCACCACGCTGGACCAGATCGTGGTCACCGGCACGCCGCAGGGCCAGTCGCAGAAGGACGCCCCCTTCGCGATCAGCGTGGTGTCCAAGGAACGCCTGGAGCGCAGCACCCCGAGCAGCAGCGTGGACATGCTGCGGGCGGTCCCCGGCTTCTCCGCCGAACCCTCCGGCGGCCAGGGCGGCGGCCAGAACCTCTACGTGCGCGGCCTGCCGGCCGGCGGCTGGTACTACGTGCAGTACCAGGAAGACGGCCTGACCCTGTTCGACGAGCCGCAGGAAAGCTTCTTCAACGTCGACACCCTGTTCGCGCTGGACATGATGACCGAGCGCCTGGAAGTGGTCCGCGGCGGCACCTCGCCGCTGTTCGCGACCAACGCGCCGGGCGGCACGGTCAATGCCATCACCCGCCACGGCACCGCCACCCCCGAGGGCGCGGTACGCATGAGCGTCGGCAGCGACGGCCTGCGCCGCGAGGATGCCTACAGCGCCGGCCCGCTCAGCGAGAACGTGCTGTACAGCATCGGCGGCTACCACCGCAGCGACGACGGTCTGCGCCGCACCGGCTACACCGCCGACCAGGGCGGCCAGTTGCGCGGCAACCTGACCTTCCTGATGGGCGATGCGATCCTCGACGTCGACGCCAAGTACCTCAACGACCGTACCGCCTTCTACAACCCGATCCCCCTGGCCGACCCGCGCAACCCGTCGCAATCGCTGTCGGCGCTGATCGATCCGCTGGACGGCACCCTGCTGTCCAACGACCTGCGCCACACCACCGCGCTGAGCTTCGACGGCAACGGCCCGCTGGCGCGCAACCTCGACCTGGCCGACGGCATCCACAGCAAGGTCAAGCAACTCGGCACGCACCTGGAATGGGATCTGGGCAACGGCCTGACCTTCAACAACCGCATGCGCTTCGTCGATGCGGAGGTGGACTACACCGCGCTGTTCTCCGGCGCCGCGCCCTACGACGCCGGCGCCTATCTCAACACCCAGCTCGGCCGTGCGCGCAGCGGCTTCGGCACGCGGGTGGCGCGGGTCGGCTACGTCGCCAGCCGCAACGGCGCCGCCTACGATCCAGCCGCGGCCAACGGCCTGGTGCTGGAGAGCGGCTTGTGGAATGCGCGCACCCATCTGCGCACGCTGTCCGACGACCTGCGCCTGAGCAAGGCGTTCGACGACACGGCGCTGGGCCAGCACACGCTCACCGCCGGCCTCGACGTGCAGCACTTCGAATACCGCCAGGACCGCCTGCAGAACACCGTGCTGACCACGCTGCAGAACAACGCGCAGCGCCTGGACGTGCTGGCCTACGACGCCGCCGGCAACGTGGTCGGTTCGGTCACCCAGAACGGCTTCGTGCGCTACGGCAATGGCGTCACCCGCGGCTTCGCCAACGGCACCTACCTGTCGCCGTACCTGTGGGACTCGGTGCGCTTCGGCCGCCTTGGCCTGGATGCCGGCGTGCGCTACACCCGCTACAACGCCAACGGCGGCGTCTACGCCAACACCACGCGCAATCTCGGCGATCCGACCACGCTCGCCGACGACAACGTCGGCGGGCTCAGCGGTGCGTTCAGCCCGCGCACCGATCATCGCCATGCCACGCAGTGGACGCTCGGTGCCGAGTTCGCGCTGACCCCGCAGTTGCAGACCTTCGCCCGCTACACCCAGTCGCAGCGCCTGCCGCGGCTGCAGAACGTCTACCAGACCCAACACGCCGACGTCACCGATATCGACCAAGCCGAGGCAGGCCTGCGCGGCAGCTTCGGCGACACCTTCTCGTTCTCCACGGTCGGCTTCTGGAGCCGCTTCAACGATCTGTCGATCAGCGCCATCGTGCTCGACGGCAGCGGTGCGGTGCAGAGCCTGGCGCTGGTCGGCAAGACCCGCACGCTTGGCCTGGAATCGGAGTTCACCTGGCGGCCGTCGCCGCTGTTCGGCATCACCGGCTCGGCCACGCTGCAGGATCCGCAGACGCGCGGTCTGAGCAATGCGACCACCGGCCTCAGCTACGGCGACCTGGACGGCAAGCAGATCTCGCGCATTCCCAAGTTCATGGCCTCGCTCAGCCCGACCCTGTACCTCGACATCGATGGCCGACCGGTCGAACTGTCGGCCACCGCCTATCGCATGGGCCAGCGCTATGTGGACTACACCAACGCCACCGCCCTGCCCGCCTACACCACCTACGACCTTGGCCTGTTCGCGCGGTTGAGCGAGCACCTGGAGCTGCAGTTGCACGCCGCCAACGTCGGCAACGCGCTCGGCCTGACCGAGGGCAATGCGCGCGTGGACACGCTGTCCGGCCAGGGCACCGCCGACGCGATCTACGCGCGGCCGATCTTCGGCCGCAACTACAACGCCTCGCTGACCTGGAGATGGTGAGCATGCGCTTCCGGAGACTGCTGATGAGCGCCGTGCTGTCGATGCCGGTCCTGGCCATGGCGGCAACGCCGAGCCTGCCCGACCGGCTGCGCGACCCGCACGGACCGGCGCTGGTGGTGTCGCACCGCGCCTGCTGGACGTTCGCCTCGGAGAACACGCTTGACGGCATCGCCGCGTGCATCGCGCGCGGCGTGGACATGGTCGAGATCGACGTGCGCACCACCCGCGACGGCGCGCTGGTGCTGATGCACGACGAGACGGTGGACCGCACCACCGATGGGCACGGCGCGGTGGCCGATCTGGACGCGGCGCAGATCGCCGCCTTGCGCGTGCGCGGCCGGGGTGGCGGCCGCGACAGCACGCTCACCGCGCGGCATCCGCCGACGCTGGCGCAGGCGCTGGCCTTGGCGCGCGGCAAGGTCCTGGTGAACCTGGACATCAAGGCCGCGGCACTGGACCAGGTGATCGACGCGGTGGAGGCGGCCGGCGCGCAACGCGACGTGCTGCTCAACGTGCTGCTGGACGTGCCCGCAGCGGTGCTGCAGCGCGCGCGCAAGGCCGACATCGCGGTGCAGGCGCTGTACCTGCAGCGTGAATCGACGCTGCCGCCCGAGCAGGCCCTGCGCCGCGCCGCCAGCTTGCAGCCGGCGGTGGTGCAGCTGATGTTCGACGACCCGGTGGTGCTGGACATTGCGCAACGCGAACTGGCGCCGCACGCGCGGCTGTTCGTCAACACCATGACCAACGACATCGCCAGCGGCAAACCGATGCGGCTGTCCGCGCACTACACCGACCAGCGCGCGCTGCGCGATCCTGCCGCGGTCTGGGGCGGGCTGCGCAAGCACGGCGTCAGCATGATCCAAACCGACGAGCCGTTGGCATTGCAACGCTACCTGCACGACACGGACACGCCCCGGTAGCGGGCATCGGTCCAAATCCCGGCGACATCACGCGGTGGCCCACGCGCGGTGTCGCCAGGAGTCCAGTTTCAGACGGGTGGCATGCAACGCCAGGACGATGCCCGTCGCTTCGAGCATTGCGCTGCAGACAAACGCGCCCATGGGCGCGGCGGTTGCCGCGCGCTGCGCTGCTTCACTTCATTCCATCAACCCCGAACGGAAGAGAGCACATGAAACTGCCCAAGAAACCCGCCAAGGTTCTCGCCCTGGCGCTGGCCTGCGCGTCGCTGGCCACGCTGTCCGGCATGGCGTCGGCCGCCAGCAACTGGAACCCGCAACATATCCTCAACGTGATGAAGAATCCCTACCAGGGGAATCACGCCGATGTCGTGGTGATCTCGCATCGCGGGCTGGTCGGCAACGGCTGCGCGGAAAACTCCACCTGCTCGATCCTCAGCACTTACAACAACAACATCGAAGCGATCGAACTCGATGTCAAGCAAGCCTCCGACGGCATCCTTTGGCTGTTCCACGACCAGAACGCCGGTCGCGTGGTGTATCACGAGCCCGGCTTCTATATCTTCCAGCCGGCAACCAATCCGAAGGGCTGGAATCCGGACATCAGCACCCTGACCAGTCATGATCTGGTCAACTCGTTCCTGCGCGACAAGAACTTCGCCAAGACCAACGACAATCCGACCTCGCTGGCCAAGGCGCTGAACACCGTGGTGACCTACGCCAACCACATGGTGGTGGTGCTTGATCTGAAGAACCTGGATGCAGTCTCGCGCGCGGCCGACCAGGTCCATGCGTTCCGCATGGAGAACCAGGTGGTGCTGAAATTCAGCGCCTCGCTGCTGCCGAAGACGCCCAGCGAGATCACCCGCTTCACCAAGGGTGTGCCATTCGCGCCGACCATCTACGCCGGCGACATGGACAGGCTGGCCGATGGCGGCTACGTCGGCGAGTGCGGCTCGGGGCGCGGCGACACGCCGGCGTGCCGGGTCAACGCCTGGATCAACGAGGCGCGTCGCCAAAGCGGCTTCGCCTGGCTGGAAATCGGCAACAAGCAGCCCCGCCGCGGCGATCCGACCGCCGAACTGCTGGCCGAGAACCAGGCGCAGAAACGCGCGATCGGCGCGTTCTCGCCGGTGCCCGAGTACCGCCTCAGCAGCCATGACGGCCAGCACTACGTGCGCAGCAACGGCACCTGCTGCGCCTCGCTCGACGATTACCTGACCCGTACCAAGTACTTCGGCAACGAGACCGCCGACGACCGTCCGGACTTCCGCGCGCAGGTCACTGCCGGCTTCACCAGCATCATCACCGACGATCCGCTCGGGGTGATTCGCGCCAACGTGCCGCGCAACACCGCGCGCTACAACTGACCACTGGATGGTCGCCCGGGGAGTGCGCTCCCCGGTCCTGCACGGCGCCCATGCGCCGTGCAGTCCGTCGCCCGCCTTCAGGAGTTCCCATGCGTTCCGCCCCACGTCCCCGCCATCTGCTTCTCGCGCTGCTGGTCGCCGGCGCGTGCGTGCCGCTGCTGCAACGCGCGGCCACCGCCCACGGCGCGCAACCCGCAGCGCCGGCTTCCCTCGCAACACACCCGCCTGCCGGCCCGGCCAGTGCGCAGACGCCGCCGTCCACTGGCGCCGATTCGATGAACGGTAGCGCCGTGCCCGGGCCACCTGCGAGTGCGGTGCTGGCCGCGGCGCAGGCGCTGCCTGCCGACTTCCAGGCCGATGTGCTGCTGCGCCTCGCCGCCTCCGACGACCTGCAAACCGATGGCGACCGGGCCGCTGCCGCGCAACGGCTGACCCAACAGGCCGTGACACTGGCCGAGCGCGCGCAACGGCGCATGCCTGGCCTGGCCCGCGTCGGCAGCATCGACGAAGAGCACGACGACGAACTGCGCTCACCGCGCACCGCTGGTCTGGATCGGCTGACGCTGCAGACACGCGCCGCACAACACGCCACGCCAGCGCAGGTTCAGGCGTTGTTCGCCGCACTGCCGACGCCGCACGCCGGCAGTTGCGATGCGGACTATCTCGACGATCCCAGCCCGACCTATGCGTTGGCCAGCGCATTGCAGCCGGCGTCACCGGCAGCGCGCGCCAGCGCAATCGCCGCACGCGTGGACGCGGCGCAACACGAAACCGACACCGCCCCGGCGCTGAAGATGGCGCTCGCCGCGGCGCCGCTGCACAGCGCGGGACAGGCACAGCTCGCCGACAGCCTGGTGCGCATGTTCGAACGCATCCGCGGCGACGATGCCGGTTTCACCGCCACCGAACTCAGCGTGGCCGGCGACATGCCGCTGGTGCTGCAACAAGTGTCCGACAGCGCCCTGCGCGAGCGCCTGCACGCCGCCTACCGCGGCTACGTCGCCGCGCATCTTGCGCAGACGCGCTGCCCTTCCAGCGTGCTCGGCAACCACTGGCTGCTGGAACAGCGCTTCGTCGCCGAGCTGCCGGCCGAGCGCATCGTGCCGGCACCGCAGCTCCCCGCGCAGTCGATCGACGCCGATGCGATCTCGCTGATCCGCCAGGCCGGCTACAACATCCGCACGCAGTTGCTGGATGCGGCTGCTGGTGCAGGCGATGCGGCGACGGAAAAAGCATCGATCGAGTTCCTCGACCAACTCGACCACGGCGTGCTGCAGCAAACCGCCGCCAGCGACGACAGCGGCCGCGTGCAGCGCGCGCGCCTGCGCGAACTGCTGCGCTATCTCGAGTACGCGCCGGCGGGCGCGGCGCGCGACCGCGGCATGCACCTGCTCGCCACGCTGCTGAGCGGCCCGTATTACGCACGCGATCACGACACCTGGTTCGGCGATCTGCGCGTGCTCGCCGATCAGGCGCAGCGTTGGCCGGATCGCGATCAACGCCTGGCGCAACTGAGCGGACACGCCGATCCGGTGGTGAAGGTGTACGCCATGCTGATGCAGCGCAAGCAGTTTCCCTGAGCCTCATGCGCCGCAGTGCGGCGCTGCACAATGCCGTCGTGCGGCCAGGCACGACGGCATCTCGACACAGCGGGATGTGAACCCTGTCAACACTCGGGATTCAGTTGCGATTCGGGAACCGGCCCCTATCGTTCGCGCCTCTTCTCGATCCGCCCATCTTGGCGGATCCGCCGGACTTCAGATTGCCGGCACCCGGGCGGCCCGTGACAGGCCGCCTCCCCATGACGCCAAGCCGCATCGCTTGCCGCGCCATCCCGGCGCAGCGCCACGACAACGGCCCATACGGAGCAAGGAGTACGATGAAACTGGCCTGGATTCTCTGGCTCTCGCAATTGTTGCCGCAACCCGCTGCCGATTCGCTTTGCCTCAGCACCACCGTGTACCTGGAAGCGCGCGACCAGACGCTGCGCGGACAACAAGCCGTCGCCGAAGTGGCGCTGCGTCGCCTGGACAGCGGCCTGTGGGGCGATTCGATGTGCCAGGTGGTCACCGCACGCAAGCAGTTCGCGCCAGGCCTGGTGAAGCCGGGCACCGAACTGAAGAACGACGACGCCTGGGCCGATGCGGTCAAGGTCGCCTTCGCCGCCGAGCGCAACTGGGCGCTGCCGCAGGGCCAGCGCAAGGAGATCGTGCCGGGCGCCAGCCACTTCGCCGCGCATGCCATCGCCAGCCCGAGTTGGCGCAATGCCTATCAGGTCGCGACCATCGGCGACCACACGTTCTATCGCGTGCAGAAGCTGCGCCCGCGCAACGCGTCCTGATCGTTCGCCACACAGGCATGCCCTGACGCAGGCGCGCGCGCCACGCATGGCGCGTCTTCATCGCCAAGCGCCCCGCACAGCAGGTACGCTCTGCCGTCCTGACCGATGCGGAGCCGCCTGCCATGAAACTGTATTCCAAGCCCGGCGCCTGTTCGCTGGCCGATCACATCGCGCTGCGCTGGGCCGGATTGCCGTTCGAACTGAAGCTGCTGGATGCCGCGGCGATGAAGGCGCCGGCGTATCTGGCGATCAATCCGGCCGGCGCGGTGCCTGCGCTGCAGATGGACGACTGGGTGCTGACCCAGAACTCGGCGATCCTCAACTACATCGCCGATCTCGCGCCCGACGCGCACCTGGCTGGCGACGGCAGCCCGCGCAGCCGTGCCGAAGTGCAGCGCTGGCTGGCCTTCCTCAACGCCGATCTGCACCCGGCGTTTCATCCGCTGTTCGGCAGCACCCGCTATCTCGACGATGCCGCGGTGATCGCCCGCACCCAGGAACATGCACGCGAACGCGTGCGCACGCTGTACGCGCGCGTGGAAGCTGCGCTGGAACAGCAGACCTGGCTGGGCGGCGCGCGCCGTTCCATCGCCGATGCCTACCTGTTCGTCACCCTGCGCTGGGCGCGCGCGCAGCAGATCGCGCTCGGCCCCAATCTGCAGCTGCATTTCGAACGCATGTCCGCCGATCCGCAGGTGCAGGCGGCGCTGCAGGCCGAAGGCCTGAGTTAAGCGATGATGCGAACGCCGGCGCGGCTGCGCCGGCGTCGCCGGTCGCACGTCAACCGCGCAAGGCGCGGCGGATTTCCTCCAGCGCGCCGGGATCGTCCAGCGTCGACAGATCGCCCGGATCGCGCTGCTCGGCCAGCGCCAGCAGCGAGCGCCGCAACAATTTGCCCGACCGCGTCTTCGGCAAGGCCTGCACCAGATACACCTGCGCCGGCCGCGCCACCGCGCCAAGACGCTCCACCACGCACTGGCGCAGTTCCTCGACCACTGCCGCGGCATCCGGCGCGACCTGCTTCAGCGTCGCGAACACCACCGGCACCTGCCCCTTCAATTCGTCGTGCATGCCGATCACCGCGACCTCGGCCACGTCGGCATGGCCGGCGATGGCTTCCTCGATCTCGCGCGTGCCCAGGCGATGTCCGGCCACGTTGATCACGTCGTCGGTGCGGCCGAGAATGAAGGTGTAGCCGTCCTCGTCGCGGATCGCCCAGTCCAGCGAGCTGTACAGCAGCGTATCGAAATGGCTGAAGTAGCTGCGCAGGAAGCGCGCGTCGTCGTTCCACACCGTGGTCATGCAGCCCGGCGGCAACGGCGGCTCGATCACCAGCACGCCCTTGCGCCCGGCCGGCACCTCGACGCCGTGCTCGTCGACGATGCGCGTGCGGTACCCAAGATTTGGAAAGCCGGGCGATCCCGGTTTCACCGGCCGCAGCTCGACGCCCGGCAACAGGGTCAGCACCGGCCAGCCGGTTTCGGTCTGCCAGTAGTTGTCGATCACCGGCTTGCCCAGCGCCTCGCCGATCCACAACGCAGTCGGCTCGTCCAGCGGCTCGCCGGCCAGGAACAGATAGCGCAGCGCGCTCAGGTCGCGCTCGCGCAGATAGCGCGCCGGATGCTTCTTCAGCACGCGGATCGCGGTCGGCGAAGAGAACATGGTGCGCACCCGGTACTTCTCGCACAGCGCCCACCACACGCCCGGATCCGGCTGCACCGGCAGGCCTTCGTACAGCAGCGAGGTCGCGCCGACGATCAGCGGGCCGTACACGTTGTACGAATGCCCCACCGCCCAGCCCACGTCGGAGGTGGAGAACATGGTCTGCCCCGGGCCGCAGTCGAACACCGTGCGCATCGACAACGCCAGCGCCACCGCATGCCCGCCGACATCGCGCTGCACGCCCTTGGGCTTGCCGGTGGTGCCGGAGGTGTACAGCAGGTAGCTGGGCTCGTTGGATTCCAGCCACACCACCGGCACCTGCGCATCGCCGACCTCGGCGCGCAGCTCGGCATAGTCGACGTCGCGCCCGGGCACGCGCGGCTGCGCCGGATCCAGCCCGCGCGAGACGATCAGCACCGTCGGCGGCGGCGCACTGGCCTCCGCGCAGGCGGCATCGACCAGCGGCTTGTAGGGAATGCGCTTGCCGCCGCGGCTGCCGGCATCGGCGGCGATCAGCAGCTTGGGCCGCGCATCGTCGATGCGCAGCGCCAGGTTGTGCGCGGCGAAGCCGCCGAACACCACCGAGTGCACCGCGCCGATGCGCGCGCAGGCCAGCATCGCGTACACCGCCTCGGCCATGTTCGGCATGTAGATGACCACGCGGTCGCCGCGCTGCACGTCCAGCCGCTGCAGCACCGCCGCGAAGGCGTTGACCTCGCGGTGCAGCTGCGCATACGTGATCTCCTGGGTCTGCCCGGTTTCGCTGGACACCGCGACCAGCGCCAGTTGCGTGGCGCGTTCGGGCAGATGCCGGTCCACCGCGTTGTGGCACAGATTGGTCAGCCCGCCGACGAACCAGCGCCGGAACGGCGGCGTGTCGTACTCCAGGATCGCCTGCGGCGGCCGCTCCCAGTGGATCGCCCTGGCCTGCTCGGCCCAGAACTCTTCGGGCCGCTCGATCGAACGCCGGTACAGCGTCGCGTAGTCCATGCCGCCCCTCCCAAGGCCGGTGCACCGGCTCCGAGCATAGTCCTTCGGCTAGGAGGGCGTCGTTCCGACCTTGGTCGAAGGGTGCCGATCTATAGCTTTCCGTCGAGGCGCGCTTGAGTGATTAGCCTCTGATCTGCTCGAAGCTGCTGCCGATCCGCATCATCAGTTGCAAGACATGTTCGATACTTGTCAGAAAGTTCAGCAACCTGGCGCTGCAGCTTGTAAACAGTGACCAGCCTTGTCTCAAGGTCTTTTTGAGAGAACTTAGAACAGTCTAGGTCCAGTACAGAAGCGCCGGCGACCAATTGATTAGATTCAGCGAAGTCTATATCCCACTCGGACAGCCAATGGACCACGGCGCCTGATCGGTAGCAACCTTGAGCAGCGGCTAACCTTGTATGGGATTTCTTTGCGCGCTCAAGAAGCGGAACTAAGCCTTGGATGTCGGATCGCAGTGTGCTCTCCATGCGTCTAAGCTCCACACGGAGATCAAGAGCTTTGATTTCGCCGGTTCGGCGAAATGCCAGAATTGCAACCACTGCTCCTATAACGCCGGTCACTCCTCCTACCATGCCTGCAATTGATCCAGCATAAGCAAGCCAACTTTGCTCTGACATAGCTTAGTCTCGCAAAAACATGCGTGTAGTAGCACTACGGGTAGCAACGTTGCGCCGCAACGTGGCGTCAGCTGGATGAATCCCCGGAGACGGACCTACTTCCCCGGCACCGCAAACATCACTACCACATTCGCCGGCGCCTGCTGAAGCTGCCGACCGATTTCTCCAGGTCGGCAGCCATCTCCCGCGAATGCGCGTACGCATTCTTCACCGTGTCGACCGCACCGCATGCAGTGAGCGCCAGCAACACCGGCACGCAGAGCAAACGCCATGGCATCGTGCGCTCCCAGGTCAGCCGACTATTGCGCCTTCGCCTTGTCAGCCGACGCCGCACGCGGCGGCGCCTGCTTCACGTAGCGGTCGAACCACTCCAGCATTTCCGCCACCACGTCCTCGTTGGATTCGCGCGCGGTATACCAGTGCGGTTCGAACGGCAGCAGCACCAGCCGCGCGGTGCCGCCGAGGCCGCGGATGGCCTGGAACATGCGCGGGGCCTGGGTGGTCTCGGTGCCGGGGTTGGCATCGTCCATGCCGTGCACCAGCAGCAGTGGTTCGTTGATCTTGTCGGCGTGGAAGAACGCCGAGGCCTGCGCGTACACCTCCGGTGCGGCCCAGAACGAGCGCCGCTCGTTCTGGAAGCCGAACGGGGTCAGGGTCTTGTTGTAGCTGCCGCTGGTGGCCACGCCGGCGCGGAACAGGTCGGTGTGCGCCAGCAGGTTGGCCGCCATCAGCGCGCCATGGCTGTGGCCGGTGACGCCGATGCGGTCGCGGTCGACCACGCCCAGCGCCACCGCCTTGTCCACCGCCGCCTGCGCGTTCTCCACCAGCTGCTGCAGGTAAGTGTCGTAGGCGGTCTTGGGATCGCCGACGATCGGGAACGCGGCGTCGTCGATGATCGCGTAGCCGGCCAGCAGCAACAGCTGGTAGGAATGCAGGCGGGTGAAGTCGCGGTCGTTGGCGCCGCTGACCTGGCCGGCCTTGGAGGCATCGGCGTAGTCCAGCGGATAGGCGTAGAGGATCGCCGGCACCCGCGTGCCTTCCTTGTAGCCGGGTGGCGTGTACAGGGTGAAGGACAGTTCCACGCCGTCCTTGCGCTTGTAGGTC
>NZ_AQOK01000689.1:0-4562 GCF_000364645.1 Xanthomonas sp. SHU 308
CGCAGGTAGACGTTCGGCGGGTCGCTCGGCGACTGCCGCCAGGTCAGCAGGCGGGTGGTGTCCTCGCCGGCGAACCCGGCGAAGGCCTCATCAACATCGGCGCCGCTGCGGAACAGACGCTGGGTCTTGCCGCTCGCCAGATCATAGCGGTCCAGGAACGGCCGGTCGCCGGCCGGGGTGGCGCCCTGCCCGCTCAGGAACAGTGCGCCGTTGTCCTCGCGCAGCACGTATTCGCCGTTGGCCAGGCGACGCAGCTCGGGCGTGCCGGGATCGGCGTAGAGGTCGTCGGTGGACAGGTCGAACAGCACCCGCCCGGCGCTGCCGGGGCGGTCCGCGTCCAGCAGCGTGGTGCGGCGCCAGTGGCGGTTCTCGTCGTACTCGTCCAGCAGCGCCTGCCCGCCCTGCGCGAACCAGCTCAGGCCGGCGTAGCGCTGGGTCACCTTGGCCAGTTCGCGCGGCTTGCCGGTGAACGGTGCCGACAGGGTCAGTAGCTTGTCGCGCGCCGGCACATTGGTCTTCCAGTCGCCGCCGTCCAGCGCCTCGGCCCAGACCAGGGTGGCCGGCTGGTTGGCGCGCCAGCCGTAGGCGCGCGGCCCGGTGGGCACGCCGTGTACCGGCACGCGATCGGCCACCGGCAGGTTCGCCAGCACCCGCTCGCTGCCGTCGGCCAGGTCCAGTACCGCCACGTCGTGGGCGAAGCGGCCGTAGGTGGTGACGTAGGAGTACGGGCGCTGCAGGCGCTCCACGCGCACGTGGCGGCCGTCCGGCGCACCGTCGACCACCGAGTACACCGCCGGCTTGCCGACCGTGCGCAGCTTGCCGCTGGCGGCATCCACGGTGACCAGCTGCGCCGTGGCGTAGTAGGTGAACTGGGCCTCGTCCTCGGGGCTGGACAGGGTGTCGCGGGCCTCGTAGGTGCTGCTCTCGCCCTTGCCGCGGATCGCTTCCTTGACCTCCGGGCCCGGCGGCACCGCCGCCTTCACCGGCGCCTGACCCAGGTCCTGGGGCACCGCACGCACTAGCAGGGTGTCGCTGCCGCCCAGCCACTGGATCTCGCCGCCCAGTACCGGGTTGAGCTGCACGCCGTCGATGCGACGCACCGCGCCGGTGGCGACGTCGCCCAGCCACAGTTCGACGCGGTCGGCCGCGGTGTTGTTGAAGGCGAAGCGACGCCCGTCCGGCGACCACACCGGCTGCGCCGGGCAGGCGCCGGCCGGCAGGGTCACCGCGGTCTGCTTGCCGCTGGCCACGTCGACCAGGCTGAAGCCGTCCAGGCAGGCGCGGATGCCGTAGCCGTTGGACATGTCGTGGCGGGCGTGGGTGCGCGGCTCCACGCGCACCCCGGCCAGCTTCAGGTACGGCTCGGCGACGCGCGCGATCGGCGGGTAGGCCTGGCGCTCCACCAGCAACAGGGTGCGCCCGGTCGGGTCCAGCCGCGGCGTCGGATTGAGCGGGGCGCGCATCACGCCCAGCAGCGGCTCGGGCGGTTGCCGATACCCGCTGTCGGCGGTGGCGGCGTGGGCGGCGACAGGCAACGCACTGGCGAGCGCCAGGGCGCCGATCCAGCGGAACGGCATGAGCATGGTCGAAATCCCCTTTCGAATGGCCCGGGCAACCTAGCACGGCCGCCGCGCTGCGGCCGAGCGCCGAAGGTCATGCCCTGCCCGCCAGTGCGCCGCGCTCAGGCCGGGCGCAGCGCCTGCTCGGCGGCCAGCGCCGCCACCACGCTGGGACGCTGCGCCATACGCGCCGCGTACGCGGCCAACGCCGGAAGCGCGTCCAGCGACAGGCCGAACCGCGGCAGCCAGCCGAGCACGGTGAACAGATAGGCATCGGCCACGCCGAAGCGCTCGCCGAGCAGGTACGGCTGCGTGCGCAGCGCGGCCTCGGCATGGGCATAGCGCTGCAGCAGGCGAGCGGCGACCGCGGTGCGCCGCGCCGGCGCCAGCCCGGCATCGAACAGCGGCACGCTGCCGGCATGCAGTTCGCTGTTGATGAAGGCCAGCCACTCGTACAGGCGGTAGCGTGGCAAGGCGTCTGCGTCCGCGTGCGGCGCCAGCGCCGCCTGCGGGCAGCGATCGGCCAGGTACAGCAGGATCGCCGGCCCCTCGGTCAGCACCTGGCCGTCGTCCAGTTGCAGCGCGGCCACGTAGCCCTTGGGATTGAGCGCGCGGAAGTCCTCGCCATCGGCGGTGCGCTTGCTGCGGTTGTCCACGCGCACCAACCGGAACGGCAGCTGCAGTTCGCGCAACACGATGTGCGGCGCCAGGGAACAGGCGCCAGGAGCGGCATAGAGGAGCATCGGAACGTCTCGCAGGCGCACCGGACAGTCGGCGCGCGCAGTGTGCGCGGCACGGCGGCCTGCGGAGAAACAAGAATGTCAGGACGGGTCAGTAGCGCCGCTAATGGCCTCGTCCAGGAACCGGCGCAGTTGCAGCGCGGCCGGCGCCGCGTGTGCAGCAACGACCAGGGCGAAGCGGCGCTGCAGCCGCGGCTGCAACGGCAGCACCTGCACGCCGTCGCGCTCGGCCGGCAGCACCGACGTCGGCAGCAGGCTGGCGCCCGCGCCGTCGCGCACCAGCGCCCAGGCGCTGGACCAGTCGCGCACCTGCAGGCGCAGGTCGGCGATCGCCAGCCCGGCGCGTTCGGCCAGGCGTTGCGCGTGCAGCCAGCAACCGCCGGTGGCCAGCACGAACGGCAGCGCCAGCAGTTCCGCCAGGGCGATGTCGCGCGCCCGCGGACGCGCCAGCGCCGGCGGCAGCACCGCCAGCCACTCGTCCATGCCGAACACCATGGCGTCGCGCTCCGGCGCCGGATCCAGTACCACGCCCAGGTCGACCGTCCCGGCGGCCAGCCAGGCCTCGACCTCCTCGTCGCTGCCTTCCAGCCAGACCACACCCGTGTCCGGATGCGCCCGCTCGAACGCGCGCAGGCGCGGCGCCAGCCACGGCCGCGACGAGGCGAAGCCGGCGACCCGCAGCGAGGCCGCACCCGCTGCACGCTCCGCCTTGGCCAGGGCCTGGATCTGCCCCAGCTCGGCCAGCATCGCCCGCGCATGTTCCAGCGCACGCGTCCCGAATGGGGTCGGCCGGATCCGCCCGCGCTCGCGCAGCAGCAGCGCCGCGCCCAGCACGTGCTCCATCTGCGCGATGGCCTGGCTGGCGCCGGACTGGGTGATGCCGCAGTGCGCGGCGCCGGCGCTGATGCTGCCGCACTCGACGACGGCGACGTACAGCCGCCAGTGGATCAGATTCATCATGTCGGACTCCCACAACGCGAAACGCCGGGCGGGGCCCGGCGTTCCGTGACGACGCGATCGCGTTGGCGATCAGCCCAGCAGGTGGGCCACGCCGCTGCGCTCTTCTTCCAGCTCGGCCAGGGTCTTGTCGACGTACTTCTGGCTGAAGTCGTCGATCGGCAGATCCTTGACGATGGTGTAGGCGCCGTTCTCGGTGGTGACCGGGAACCCGAAGATCACGCCTTCGGGAATGCCGTAGGAGCCATCGGACGGCACGCCCATCGTCACCCACTTGCCGTTGCTGCCCAGCACCCAGTCGCGCACGTGGTCGATGGCGGCGTTGGCGGCCGAGGCGGCCGAGGACAGGCCGCGCGCTTCGATGATCGCCGCGCCGCGCTTGCCCACGGTCGGGATGAAGGTGCCGGCATTCCATTCCTGGTCGTTGATCGCCTCGGCGATGGAGGCGCCGTCGGCGGTGGCGAAACGGTAGTCCGGGTACATGGTCGGGCTGTGGTTGCCCCACACCACCAGCTTCTCGATGCCGCCGACCGGCTTGCCGAGCTTGAGCGAGAGCTGGCTCAGCGCGCGGTTGTGGTCCAGGCGCAGCATCGCGGTGAAGTTCTTCGGGTTCAGGTCCGGCGCCGACTTCATGGCGATGTAGGCATTGGTGTTGGCCGGGTTGCCGACCACCAGCACCTTGACGTCGCGCTTGGCCACCTTGTTCAGCGCCGCGCCCTGCGCGGTGAAGATCTTGGCGTTCTCCAGCAGCAGGTCCTTGCGCTCCATGCCCGGGCCGCGCGGACGCGCGCCGACCAGCAGGGCGATGTCGGCGTCCTTGAACGCGACTTCGGCGTCGTCGGTGCCGACCATGCCGGCCAGCAGCGGGAACGCGCAGTCTTCCAGCTCCATCATCACGCCCTTCAGCGCGGCCTGGGCCTTCTCCATCGGCAGTTCCAGCAACTGCAGGATCACCGGCTGGTCCTTGCCCAGCATTTCGCCGGAGGCGATGCGGAACAGCAGGGCATAACCGATCTGGCCGGCGGCGCCGGTCACGGCAACACGAACGGGTGCTTTCATGGGGGATTCCTCTGCTAAGAAAGTGGGTGGGGTGGATCAGTAGACGCGATAGCCCAGCGGCTGCAGGTGCAGGTCCAGGGCGGCGGTGTCGTAGCCTTCGACCACATGCTGGCCGATCACGGTGATCGGCACGCCTTCCAGGCCCAGCGCGGCGGCGGCCTGGCGGCCGGCCTCCTGCTCCACGTCCAGGACCGTGTAGCGGACCTGGGCGCGGGCGAAATCGGCCTGTTGCCGGCGGCAGTAGCCA
>NZ_AQOK01000690.1:0-17645 GCF_000364645.1 Xanthomonas sp. SHU 308
CCGGCCTCCCCGGTCAGCCGCCGCGGGTCGCCGGCGGCCAGTGCGGCCGACGGCGCCGTGGCCGCGCTGCGCCACCAGGCATGCACGCCGCTGCCGATGGCGAGCAGCAGCAGGCACAACACAAGGGGGCGCATCGTCATCGGCGGTCGGGTGCGGCAATCAATCGGGAAAATGGTAGCACGCAGGTTCCGCGCGCCCGGCCGCAGGACCGGTCGCGCGGACAGCGCCGGATCAGGCGTCGAGGGTGCGGTTCCACTCGGCGACGCGGTCGGCCTTGGCCGCCAGCACCGCGTCGGCGTCGCCTTCGATGGTGATCTTGTTGATCACGTCGCCCTGGGCGACGCTGTCGACCACGTCCAGGCCCTCGAGCACCTTGCCGAACACGGTGTGCTTGCCGTCCAGCCACGGGGTGGCGGTGTGGGTGATGAAGAACTGGCTGCCGTTGGTGCTGGGGCCGGCGTTGGCCATGGACAGCACGCCGCGCTCGTGGCGCACGCCGTTGTTGGTCTCGTCCTCGAAGCGGTAGCCCGGGCCGCCGCGGCCGGAGCCTTCCGGGCAACCGCCCTGGATCATGAAGTCGGCGATCACGCGGTGGAAGTTCAGCCCGTCGTAGAAGCCGCGCTTGGCCAGGTTCACGAAGTTGGCCACGGTCAGCGGGGCCTTGTCGGGATACAGCTCGATCTTGATCGGGCCGCGGGCGGTGTCGAAATGGGCGATCAGGTACATGGGATTCCTTGGAAACGGGGGCGTCATGAGGGGCGCATAGGATACACGTCGCCTCGTTCAGGCTTTGCCCGCGCCCGCCGCCGGCGCCTGAATGCCCCCGCCCGGCCCACCGCCGCCGGTCGCCGGCAGGCGTCACGGGATCCGGGTATACTAGGTGGCTTCCTTTCCTTCCTTCTGGCGCCGGCTGGCCCCCTTTCGCATGTCCATCGAAAATCTTCGCAATATCGCCATCGTCGCCCACGTCGACCACGGCAAGACCACCCTCGTCGACTGCCTGCTGAAGCAGTCCGGCACCCTGTCCGAGCGCACGGTGCTGGCCGAGCGCGTGATGGACAGCAACGACCAGGAAAAGGAACGCGGCATCACCATCCTGGCCAAGAACACCGCCATCACCTGGCAGGGCAACCGCATCAACATCGTCGACACCCCCGGACACGCCGACTTCGGCGGCGAGGTGGAGCGCGTGCTGTCGATGGTGGACACCGTGTTGATCCTGGTCGACGCGATGGACGGCCCGATGCCGCAGACCCGCTTCGTGACCCAGAAGGCGTTCGCGATGGGCTTCAAGCCGATCGTGGTGGTCAACAAGATCGACCGCCCCGGCGCGCGTCCGGACTGGGTGATCGACCAGGTGTTCGACCTGTTCGACAAGCTCGGCGCCACCAATGAGCAGCTCGACTTCCCGATCGTCTACACCTCGGCGCTGAACGGCTACGCCTCGCTGGACGACAGCGTGCGCGACGGCGACATGACCCCGCTGTACGAAGCGATCATGCAGCACGCGCCGAAGCCGGACGTGGACCCGGACGGCCCGTTCCAGATGCGCATCAGCCAGCTGGACTACAACAACTTCGTCGGCGTGATCGGCATCGGCCGCATCCAGCGCGGCGTGCTGAAGAAGAACATGCCGGTGGCGGTGATCGACCGCGAAGGCAAGAAGCGCCAGGGCAAGGTGCTGCAGGTGCTGGGCTTCCTGGGCCTGGAGCGCATCGAGCAGGACAGCGCACAGGCCGGCGACATCGTCGCCATCTCCGGCATCCAGGAACTGACCATCTCCGACACCGTGTGCGCGCTGGAAGCCCCCGAGGCGCTGCCGCCGCTGACCGTGGACGAGCCGACCATCTCGATGACCTTCCAGGTCAACAACTCGCCGTTCGCCGGCAACAAGGACCTGTCCGGCGGCAAGTTCCTGACCAGCCGCCAGCTCAAGGACCGGCTGGAGCGCGAGACCGTGCACAACGTGGCGCTGAAGGTGCAGCAGCTGGAAGACGCCGACAAGTTCCTGGTCTCCGGCCGCGGCGAACTGCACCTGTCGGTGCTGATCGAGAACATGCGCCGCGAGGGCTTCGAACTGGCCGTGTCGCGCCCGGAAGTGATCATCAAGGAGATCGACGGGCAGTTGATGGAGCCGGTCGAGCAGCTGGTGGTGGACATCGAGGAGCAGCACCAGGGCGGCGTGATGGAGAAGCTGGGCATCCGCAAGGGCCAGCTGAAGAACATGGAGCCGGACGGCAAGGGCCGCGTGCGCCTGGACTACATGATCCCGGCGCGTGGCCTGATCGGCTTCCAGAACGAGTTCCGCACCCTGACCCAGGGTTCGGGCCTGCTGTTCCACGTGTTCGACCACTACGGCCCGAAGGAACAGGGCGCCATCGCCAAGCGCCAGAACGGCGTGATGATCGCCAATGCGCCGGGCGCCACCCCCGCCTACGCGCTGGGCCCGCTGGAAGAGCGCGGCCGCCTGTTTGCCGCCGAAGGCGACAACGTGTATGAAGGGCAGCTGGTCGGCATCCACTCCAAGGACAACGACCTGACCGTCAACGCGATCAAGACCAAGCCGCTGACCAACATGCGCGCCTCGGGCAAGGACGATGCGATCAAGCTGACTCCGGCGATCAAGTACACGCTGGAGCAGGCGCTGGACTTCATCGAGGATGACGAACTGGTCGAAGTCACCCCGAAGGAGATCCGCTTGCGCAAGAAGCACCTGACCGAAAACGAGCGCAAGCGCGCCGGTCGCGCGGGCTAAGGGATAGCGCACGCCCATGGCCGCCGACAAGGCGTACAACCCGGATCCGCACGCGCATCCGGGTCTGCACCTGATCGCACTGCTGGAGGCCGGCAAGGGCCTGCTCGCGGTGCTGGCGGCCACGGGGCTGGAACTGATGGGTCCGGCCCCGCTGCGCGCGGGGGTGGACAAGCTGATCGTGCGTTTCAGCCTGGACCCGGACCACGGCGCCCTGCCCTCGCTGCTGACCATGATCAACCCCGGCGCGGTGCACCTGGCCGCCGCCGGCATGCTCGCCTACGGCGTGCTGCACATCATCGAGGCCTGGGGCCTGTGGCGCGCCAAGGCCTGGGCCTCGCTGCTGGGCTGCATCTCCGCGGCGATCTACCTGCCGTTCGACGTCTACGCGATCGTGCGCCACCCCGGCTGGGCGTCGTGGGCGGTGCTGGCGATCAATCTCGCCGTGGTCGGCATCCTCGCCCGCGATTTGGTGCGGCGGCGCCGACATCCTCCTGCGGCCTAGCCGCACCCCGCGCCGCGGCGGTGCCGGCTTTCTTCAAGCGATCTGCGCCTGCCAGTCACCGGTGGGCGCATTGGTGTTCCTGGCATTCGGCGGGCACCGCTGGCGGTCGCGCAGAGAATCCGTCCCACGCAGTATGACCATGCGGCAAGACCGCTCAGCGATCAGCGAGACGCGCGCGCCTCGCCCGCTGTCGCATTCACTGCCGGCGCCCCATCCTCGGCACCGGGCGAACGCATCGCCTCCGAATCGCTGGCGCGCACCGGTGGGTGCGATAGCCGCACCGGCTCCGGCGCCACTTCCGCGCGCAGCAGCGGCAACGCGTAGGCATGCTCGCGCACCAGGAAATCCAGCATGCGTTCGCGCACGATGCAGCGCAGGTCGAAGGCGTCGCCGGAGTTGCGCGCACTGACCAGCAGGCGCACCTGGATCGTGCGCTCGCTGGTGTCGGTCACCTGGGTCACGCAGACCCGCCCGTCCCACAGCGGCTCGCTCTTGCAGATCCGCTCCAGTTCGGCGCGCACCTGCGCGATCGGCGTGCGGTAGTCCAGCCACAGGAACGCGGTGCCGAGCAGGTCGGCGCTGTTGCGCGTCCAGTTCTGGAACGGGTTCTCGATGAACCAGGTCAGCGGCACCACCATGCGCCGCTCGTCCCAGATCCGCACCACCACGTAGGAACTGCCGATCTCCTCGATACGGCCCCACTCGCCTTCGACGATGACCACGTCGTCGAGCCGGATCGGCTGGGTCAGCGCGATCTGCAGGCCGGCGATCAGATTGCCGAACACCGGCTTGGCGGCGATACCGGCGACCAGGCCGATGATGCCGGCCGAGGCCAGCAAGGTGGTGCCGATCTGCCGCACCGCCGGGAAGGTCAGCAGCACGATCGAGGTGCCCACCAGGATGATCGTGCCCATCGCCACCCGCGCCAGCACGCGGGTCTGGGTCTGCACGCGGCGTGCGGTGAGGTTGTCCGCCACCTCGATCGGATGGCTGCGCAGGATCGCCGTTTCCAGCGCCGCCACGCCGCGCACCAGCAGCCAGGTCACGCAGCCGATCATGCCGATGTGCAGCAGGTGCTGCAGGTCGGTCAGCGCCTTCTCGTCCAGCGGCGTGGATTCGAGCGCGAAGCTAAGCATCAGCATCGGCAGCAGGAAGGCGACCGGCACGCTGATCACGCGCACGATGCGCGCACGCCGGTAGTCGCGGCCGCGCATGCGCTGGGCGATGCGCAACAGCAGCCACCAGGCCAGGAAACCGAGAATCAGTGCGGCGCCGATCGGCAGCGTATAGGCACGCCAGGGCACCCAATGAAGATCTAGGGTCAAGATGCGCTCCTTTGTCGGGGGGAGGAGTCGCGACAGTCTGGCAGTGGAGGGATTAGCGCGATGTCGAGCACGCGCAGCGGCGCCGAGCGACGGCAGCCGCATGGCATACAGGCGCGCGTGCAAGCGCTTCCGAAAAGCGGCGCGTGTCGCCGGCGACGCGAAGCCGACGCGCGGCATCGCACGCAGCGATGCCGCAGCCCTCGGGCCACGGCACGACAAGGCGCCGCACGTGCGGCAGCGGCACGCGCAGCGGACTACACCAACCGACTACGCCAGCGGCGTGGCGACGTTGCGCCCGTTCTGCTTGCGCACGATCGCCATCGCGATCTCCAGCGACTGCTCGTAGTTCAGGCGCGGGTCGACGCTGGAACGGTAGGCCCGCTCCAGGTCGCGCTCGGTGAGTTCGCGCGCGCCGCCGGTGCACTCGGTGACGTCCTCGCCGGTCAGTTCCAGATGCACGCCGCCCAGGCGGGTGCCGGCCGCGGCGTGGATGTCGAACGACTGCTCCACCTCGCCCAGGACGTTCTGGTAGCGCCGGGTCTTGTAGCCGTTGCTGGTGCTTTCGGTGTTGCCGTGCATCGCATCGCACACCCACAGCACGCGGCGGCCGTCGCGCTTCACCGCGTCCAGCAGCGGCGGCAGCTTCTCGGCGATCTGCGCCGCGCCCATGCGGTGGATGAAGGTCAGCCGGCCGGGCTCGTCTTCCGGATTGAGCACGTCGATCAGGCGCAGCAACTGGTCCGGCTGCGCCGACGGCCCGACCTTGATCGCGATCGGATTGCGGATGCCGCGGAAGTACTCCACATGCGCGCCGTCCAGCGCCGCGGTGCGCATGCCGATCCACGGATAGTGCGTGCTGAGGTTGAACCAGCCCCACTGCCGCGGCACCTCGCGGGTCAGCGCTTCCTCGTAGGGCAGCAGCAAGGCCTCGTGCGAGGTGTAGAAATCGACGCGGTTGAGGTTGTACAGCTGCGCGCCGGACAGGGTCTCCATGAAGCGCACCGCATCGCCGATCGAGGCCACCATCTTCTGGTAGTCCTCGGCCAGCGGCGAGCAGCCGACCCAGCTCAGGTTCCAGTACTCGGGATGGTGCAGGTCGGCGAAGCCGCCGTCGATCAGCGCGCGCACGAAGTTCATGGTCATCGCCGAACGCGAGTGCGCGGTGATCATGCGCCGCGGGTCCGGCACCCGCGCCTGCGCGGTGAACTCCGGGCCATTGACCACGTCGCCGCGGTAGCTGGGCAGGGTCACGCCGTCGCGGGTCTCGGTATCGGCCGAGCGCGGCTTGGCGTACTGCCCGGCGTAGCGACCGACCCGCACCACCGGCAGGCGCAGGCCGTGCACCAGCACCAGGCTCATCTGCAGCAGCACCTTGAGCCGGTTGGAGATGGTGCCGGATTCGCAATCGCTGAAGTTCTCCGCGCAATCGCCGCCCTGCAGCAGGAAGCGCTTGCCTTCCTGCGCCTCGGCCAGCTGCTTCTTCAGCGCGAAGATCTCCCAGGAGGTCACCAGCGGCGGCAACTGCCGCAGTTCCGTCAGCGCGGTCTCCAGCGCCTGCGGGTCCGGATACACCGGCATCTGCAGCGCCGGCCTGTCACGCCAACTGGCAGGTGACCAGGACGACGAGGCGGATGCGGACACGGCGGCGGCGGACAGATTCATGAAAGGACTCCTTGGCAGTGTGCGATGTTCGCAGAGCCGGGGCGCGCCGCATAGCGCCGCATACCGGTCACGCTGGCAGCGCCAGGACATGAACGGCAAGCAACATCGCGATGCCACCATGACTTCCGGCCTACGCCGGCGTTTTTGCGAAAGCACACTGTTATTAAGTAACAATTCCTTTCCATTCGGTCCACCTCGCCATGACACGTCGCCCCCTCTCCTCCGCCATCGCCCTGATCCTCCTGGTCGCCCCCGGCCTCGCCCTCGCTGCGGATACCGCCGCCGACAGCACCGCTGCCGCCGAGCCGACCGTCGATCTCGATCCGGTCACCGTCACCGCCAAGCTGGAAGCTGCGCGCAACGCGCTGTCGCCGGACATCGGCAGCAGTCAGTACGCGATCAGCGCCGAGGACATCGCGCGCCTGCCGCTGGGCGCTTCCACCCCGCTCAACCAGGTGCTGCTGCAGGCGCCGGGCGTGGTCCAGGATTCCTATGGCGGCATCCATGTGCGCGGCGACCACGCCAACCTGCAGTACCGCATCAACGGCGTGATGATCCCCGAATCCATCTCCGGCTTCGGCCAGACCCTGGATCCGCGCACGATCAAGAACATCCGCCTGCTCGACGGCGCGCTGCCGGCGCAGTTCGGCGACCGCACCGCGGCGGTGGTCGACATCACCACCAAGAACGGCGTGGAACTGGGCAACGGCGGCAGCGTCGGCATCACCGGCGGCTCCTACGGCACGCTCAACCCCAACGCCTCGTGGTGGGGCAGCGACGGCCGCTTCAGCTGGTTCGCCAGCGGCAACTACCTGCAGAACCGCATCGGCATGGAAAACCCCACCGACAGCGACAACCCGATCCACGACAAGACCCACCAGGGCAAGGGCTTCGCCGACCTCAGCTATCTGCTGAACGAGAACACCCGGCTCAGCCTGCTGGTCGGCTACGCCAACAACCGCTTCCAGATCCCCAACAACCCGGGGCAGACGCCGGCCTTCACCTACCAGGGCACCAGTACCTTCGATTCCTCCCAGCTCGACGAGAACCAGCGCGAGAACACCCGCTTCGGCACCCTGGTGCTGCAGGGCGCGCTCGGCGACACCAGCTACCAGCTGTCGGCCGGCCAGCGCTACAGCAGCGTCGCCTTCTCCCCGGACATCGCCGGCGACCTGATCTTCAACGGCATCGCCTCGCAGGTGCAGCGCGCCAACCGCGCCAGCACCCTGCAGGCCGACTTCTCCACGCCGTGGGGCAGCACCCACACCTTGCGCTATGGCGTCTACGGCAACTTCGAACACGCCAACGCCAGCAACAACGCCTATGTGTTCCCGGCCAACGACGACGGCAGCCAGAGCAGCGACGTGCCGCTGTTCATTCCCGACAGCAGCCGCTTCCACGCCAGCACCTACGCGGTCTACCTGCAGGACGAATGGCAGCCGAGCGACGCCTGGACCATCAACTACGGCGTGCGCGGCGACCGCTACAAGGCGTTCGGCACCACCGAGGGCCAGCTCAGCCCGCGCCTGGGCGTGGTCTGGCACGCCAGCGACAGCACCACCCTGCACGCCGGCTATGCGCGCTACTTCACCCCGCCGGCCACCGAGCTGATCTCCACCAGCGACATCGCCCTGTACGACGGCACCACCAACCAGCAGTCGGCGGCGGGCGGCCCGACCAAGCCGCTGAGCGAGCGCAGCGACTACTACGACCTGGGCATCTCGCAGATGGTCGGCGACCACCTGACCCTGGGCCTGGACACCTACTACCGCAAGGCCGATCGCCTGCAGGACGAAGGCCAGTTCGGCGCCGCCTACGTCTACTCCACCTTCAACTACCGCTACGGCCGCATCCGCGGCGCCGAGTTCAGCGCCGACTACAGCAACGGCCCGATCAACGCCTACTTCAACGCGGCCTACAGCAAGGCCATGGGCAAGCGGGTGATGACCAGCCTGTACAACTTCGACCCGGATGCGTTGGCCTACGCCTACGACCACTGGATCCACCTGGACCACGACCAGAAGCTGACCTCCTCCGGCGGCATCAACTACGCCCTGGCCGACGACAGCCGCATCGGCGCCGACTACCTGTTCGGCAGCGGCCTGCGCACCGACGCCGACGGCGTGCCCAATGGCGGCGAGCTGCCGGCGTACTTCCAGCTCAACCTCAGCGCCGGCCACGACTTCGCCCTGGCCAGCAGCCACCCGCTGCACGCACAGCTGGCCGTGCTCAACGTGCTCGACCGCCACTACCAGTTGCGCGACGGCGGCGGCATCGGTGTGTTCGCGCCGCAGTGGGCGCCGCGCCGCGGCGTCTACCTGAGCCTGCAGCAGGACTTCTGAGCCAGCCACGGCGACGGCCTGCTGCGTGCCACCCGGCACGCCGCAGGCCTCGCGTTCAGCCGCAGGTGACGGGTCCGGCGACACGCCGTGGCCCGTCCGGCACTACAGTGGCACCATGTGCCGCGTCGTGGCCATGGCGTCGCCCCGCCCGAGGGAGGCGCCCCGCAGCGGCATCCCCGCGCCCGGACCGCCACGACGCGTTGCCACGCATCCGTCCAGGCAGGTGCCACCCATGCGTCGACATCTGTTCGCCGCCGCCCTCGCGGCCGCCATCCTCACCCTCGCCGCACCGCCGCCGGCGCACGCCGAACGCGTCACCGACTTCCGAATGCCGGTGGTCGTGCAAGGCGTCGACTACGATCTCGCCGCCCGCGTGTATCGACCGACAGGCTCCGGCCCGTTCCCGCTGATCGTCATCCATCACGGCACACCGGCGGACAAGCGCAAGCTCGCCGACACCCGGCTTGGTTTCGCCCGCGCCGCGCGCTGGTTCGCCGCCCGCGGCGACATGGTGGTGCTGGCCTTACGGCCTGGCTACGGCAGTTCCAGCGGTAGCTATTTGGAAGGCGCGGGCAACTGTCACGACGTCGATTTCGTCGTCGCCGGGCACAGGATCGCGGCGGCCGAGGCGGCGATCGTCGACGCCGCCGCACGCCTGCCCGGCGCGGACCCGCAACGCATCGTCGTGGTCGGCCAGTCCGCCGGCGGCCTCGGCGCGGTGGCGCTGGCCGATGCGCCGCCACCCGGCGTGCGTGGCGTGATCAGCTTCGCCGGCGGGCGCGGCAGCAACGGCAAGGAGGTCATCTGCGCCGGCGAGGACCGCCTGGTCGAGTCGGAGAAGACGCTGGGCGCGGCGAATACGCTGCCCCAGCTGTGGCTGTACGCCGAGAACGATCACTTCTTCCGGCGCGACCTGGCGCATCGCATGTACGAGGCCTACCGCGCGGGCTCGACCCCGCCGGTGACCTTCGTCGATCTGCCGCCGTTCGGCGACGATGGCCACAAG
The DNA here is from genome assembly GCF_000364645.1 of Xanthomonas sp. SHU 308. Classification (NCBI taxonomy): domain Bacteria; kingdom Pseudomonadati; phylum Pseudomonadota; class Gammaproteobacteria; order Lysobacterales; family Lysobacteraceae; genus Xanthomonas; species Xanthomonas sp. SHU 308. The sequence goes on from NZ_AQOK01000690.1 coordinate 9,593, forward strand.
ACCTTCGCCCAGGCCGACCCGTCGGTGTGGGCCAAGCCGGTGGCGGCATTCCTCGCTCAGGTGGTTCCGCAGGCCGACGGAGCGCGGGCGCCGGCCAGCGCGTCGCGCTGACCGACAGCCCGGCACTGCACAAACACCGGGGGCGCCGGACGGACAGGATAGGCAACGTCGGTGCGCGTCAGCGGCATACGTCAGCGCTGCCCGCGACGACTGCAGCAGCGCCCGGCGGGTTGCCGACGGTCGCCATCAGACCAAGCGACCGACGCGCAGCGGCAAGACGGTCAGATCAGCGTGCGCTTGCGGCTCTTGAACCCGGCATACAGCGCGAACACCGCCAGCAACACGAAACAGATCAGGCACCACATCGGCATCGATAGGCCGAGGAAGCGCCAGTCGATGTTGCCGCAGTCGCCGGTGCCGGTCAGCACCCGGCGCAGCACCTCGAACGGTCCCATGGTCTCGCGCAGGAAGCTCAGAGGCGGGCCGCAGGACGCCATCGGGTCCGGGAACAGCTGCACCGAGACATGCTTGGTGGAGATGCCGGCGCCCACGAGCGCGGCCAGGAACGCCAGGACGCCATAAATTTTGCGCCCGCCGGCGCTGCGCGGCCCGTGCAGGGCACCGAGCAGGAACAGCACGCCCAGCGCGGCGAACGCGATGCGCTGGAAGATGCACAGCGGGCACGGCTCGATGCCCAGCTGCAGCTGCACGAAGATCGCATAGCCCAGCAGGCCGGTACAGATCAGAAAGCCGAGCAGGAACTGCGCGCGGAAACCCCAACGTAACGGATTCATCGGACTCGAACTCGCATCGACGATCCGCACATTATCCGCGATCGTGCGCTCCATCACCATGTGTCATGGCGCTGTCGGCCGCCCCAGCCCGCGCCGCGACCGCGCTCTCCCCATCCCAATCCCGACTCCGCGATCCCCCAAAAAACAAAAAGCCCGGACATGCCGGGCTTCTTGCTGCTGCAGGTGCGAACCGATTACTCGGCCACTTCCTCGGCCACGGCCGGGCGATCGACCAGCTCGACGTACGCCATCGGCGCGTTGTCGCCGGCGCGGAAGCCGCACTTGAGGATGCGCAGGTAGCCGCCCGGGCGCGCCTGGTAGCGCGGGCCCAGCGTGGTGAACAGGGTGCCGACCGCTTCCTTGTCGCGCAGGCGGGCGAACGCCAGGCGGCGGTTGGCGACGTTGTCGACCTTGGCCAGGGTGATCAGCGGCTCGGCGACGCGGCGCAGTTCCTTGGCCTTCGGCAGGGTGGTCTTGATCAGCTCGTGCTTGATCAGCGACGCCGCCATGTTCTTGAACATCGCTTCGCGGTGGGCGCTGGTGCGGCTGAACTTGCGGCCGGATTTCTGGTGACGCATGGGTTGGGATTCCTATGGAAGAGTGTGACTGTTGGAGATCGCTGTCGCCGTCCTGGCGTTGAAAGTGGACTGCGGATGGTCCGTGCCGGCCGTCCCTGACCGGGCGACGCCGCGGGCTTGGCGACCCGTCGACGTGGTGATGCGGATGAAGCGAACGACACGCGGCCGATGCCTTGCGGCACCGGCCGGATGCGCAAAACTCAGCCGAGCATGCCGTGCTGGGCGACGCCGGCCGGCGGCCAGTTCTCCAGCTTCATGCCGAGCGACAGGCCACGCTGGGCCAGCACTTCCTTGATCTCGGTGAGCGACTTCTTGCCCAGGTTCGGGGTCTTGAGCAGCTCGACTTCGGTCTTCTGGATCAGATCGCCGATGTAGTAGATGCTCTCGGCCTTCAGACAGTTGGCCGAACGCACGGTCAGTTCCAGATCGTCGATCGGACGCAGCAGCACCGGATCCACGCCGTTGCTGGCCGGCTTGGCCGCGCCACGGTCGCGATGGGTGAAGTCGCCGAACACCGACAGCTGGTCGCTGAGGATGTCGGCGGCGGTGCGCACGGCTTCCTCGGCATCGATCGTGCCGTTGGTTTCGATGTCCAGGACCAGCTTGTCCAGGTCGGTACGCTGCTCGACGCGGGCCGATTCGACCGCGTAAGCGACGCGGCGCACCGGCGAGAACGAGGCGTCCAGGACCAGGCGACCGATGGTGCGGGTCTCTTCGTCCGGACGGCGGCGCGCGGCGGCCGGCTGATAGCCGAAGCCACGCTCGATCTTCAGACGCATGTTGATCGCCGTGTCCTTGGTCAGGTGGCAGATCACGTGGTCGTTGTTGAGGATCTCGACGTTGTGGTCGGTCTTGATGTCGGCGGCAGTGACCGTGCCCGGACCCTGCTTGGACAGCGACAGCGTGGCGCTGTCACCGGTATGCATGCGGATGGCCACGTCCTTGAGGTTCAGCAGGACTTCCAGCACGTCCTCCTGCAGCCCTTCGACCGTGGTGTACTCGTGCAGCACGCCGTCGATCTCGACTTCGGTGATCGCGAAGCCGGGAATCGAGGACAGCAGCACGCGACGCAGGGCGTTGCCCAGCGTATGCCCATACCCGCGCTCCAAGGGCTCGATCACGACCTTGGCGCGGTTGTCGGTAAGGCGTTCGATCTGCGGCCCACGCGGGCGCAGAACCTGGTTGGCGGTAACCGTCATGTTGCGGGTTCTCCTGACGAGCCTCCGTGGACCGGAGGCTCTCCGATGTGATTACTTCGAATACAACTCGACGATCAGCGCTTCGTTGATGTCGGCAGGCAGGTCCGCACGGTCCGGCACGGCCTTGAAGATGCCGCTGAACTTCTTCGAATCGACCTCGACCCACGACGGGTTCAGGTCGTGCGTTTCGGCAACGGTCAGCGCTTCCTGCACGCGAAGCTGCTTCTGCGCCTTTTCCGACAGGGCGATCGCGTCGCCGGCCTTGACCTGGTACGAGGCCAGGTTCACCGACTTGCCGTTGACCAGCACGCCACGGTGCGACACCAGCTGGCGCGCGGCCGGACGGGTGACGGCGAAGCCCATGCGGTAGACGACGTTGTCCAGGCGGGTTTCCAGCAGCTGCAGCAGGTTCTCGCCGGTGTTGCCCTTCTTGGTCGAGGCCTTCTTGTAGTAGTTGCGGAACTGACGCTCCAGCAGGCCGTAGATACGCTTGACCTTCTGCTTCTCGCGCAGCTGGGTGGCGTAGTCGGACAGCTTGCCCTTGCGGGCGGTCGCGCCGTGCTGGCCGGGCTTCTGCTCCAGCTTGCACTTGGAGTCCAGCGCACGCGCCGGGCTCTTGAGGGAAAGATCGGCGCCTTCGCGGCGCGCGAGCTTACAGGTAGGACCGATATAACGAGCCATTTCTTATCGCTCCTTTAGACGCGACGCTTCTTCGGCGGACGGCACCCGTTGTGCGGGATCGGCGTCACGTCGATGATGTTGGTGATCTTGTATCCGACGTTGTTCAACGAACGGACGGCGGACTCGCGACCCGGACCCGGGCCCTTGATGCGCACTTCCAGCGACTTCACGCCGTAGTCGAGCGCAGCGCGCCCGGCCTTCTCGGCGGCCACCTGCGCCGCGAACGGCGTGGACTTGCGCGAACCGCGGAAACCGGCGCCACCGGAGGTCGCCCAGGACAACGCATTGCCCTGACGGTCGGTGATGGTCACGATGGTGTTGTTGAACGAAGCGTGGACGTGGGCGACGCCGTCGGTGACGACGCGCTTGATCTTCTTCTTGGTCTTTGCTGCTGCGGGCTTAGCCATGTCGGTCCCTTACTTCTTGATCGCCTTGCGCGGACCCTTGCGGGTGCGGGCGTTGGTACGGGTGCGCTGACCGCGCAGGGGCAGGCCACGACGGTGACGCAGGCCGCGGTAGCAGCCCAGGTCCATCAGTCGCTTGATGGCGATGCCGATTTCGCGACGCAGGTCGCCTTCGACGATGTACTTGCCGACTTCGAGACGCAGGCGCTCGATTTCCGGCTCGGACAGGTCGCGGATCTTGGTGGTCGAGGTCACGCCTGCGGCTTCGCAGACCTTCTTCGAACGGGTACGGCCGATGCCGTAGATGCTTTGCAACCCGACCCAGACGTGCTTCTGGGCTGGCAGGTTGACGCCTGCAATACGCGCCATGACGCGGTTCTCCAACTGAGTGATGGCCCGACGGCGCACCACGGCGCCATCCGGCAGGATGGATCAAAAAGTGAACTTGTAAGTCTAGCAAGGTCTCGGGTTACATGGAAGCCCGCGGAACCGCAAGGTTCCGCAAGCCCGGCATGGGGAGTGTGCCCATGCTCCGGCGCCGGACGTCGTTGGCGAGGCGATGTATCCACCTTGCCGCCCGCGCTACTCCAGCGCAGGACCACCACGTCTCACCCGCGCACGAGACCGCTGCACGGGCCGCCCTTCAAGTCGGAAGACTGCGCCCGGGAGCCGGGGGCGTCTTCGCGGAAGGATTCAAACAGTATAGCAATCAACCGCGGGCAAAACCGCCGCCGCGCGAGCCGCCCTTGAGGTTGGCCTTCTTCAACAGGCTCTCGTACTGGTGCGACATCAGGTGCGCCTGGATCTGCGCAATGAAGTCCATCACCACCACGACCGCGATCAGCAGCGAGGTGCCGCCGAAGTGGAACGAGGTGCCGAGCTGGGCACGCATCACTTCCGGCAGCAGGCACACGATCACCAGGTACACCGAGCCGGCCGCGGTCAGGCGGGTCAGCACGCCGTCGACATAGTCGGCGGTGGCCTTGCCCGGACGGATGCCCGGAATCAGCGCGCCGGACTTCTTCAGGTTGTCCGCGGTTTCCTGCGAGTTGAACACCAGCGCGGTATAGAAGAACGCGAAGCCGATGATCAGCGCGGCGAACACGATCATGTGCACCGGCTCGCCCGGGCCCAGCGCGTTGGCGATGCGCTGCAGCCACATACCGAATGTGCTGTTGGAAGCGGCCTGGCCCGACCACATCGACAGCGTCGCCGGGAAGGCGAGGATGCTCGAGGCGAAGATCGGCGGAATCACGCCGGCCATGTTGAGCTTCAGCGGCAGGAACGAGGTCTGATTCATGTACGCGTTGCGACCGCCCTGGCGGCGCGCGTAGTTCACCGTGATCCGCCGCTGCCCGCGCTCGACGAACACCACGAACAGGGTGAAGGCGAGGATGGTCAGGACGATCAGCAACAGCGAGATGAAGCTCATGTTGCCGTCGCGGTAGGCTTCCACGGTCTGGATCGCCGCCGCCGGCAGGCCGGCGACGATGCCGGCGAAGATGATCAGCGAGACGCCGTTGCCGATGCCGCGCTCGGTCACCTGCTCGCCGACCCACATCAGGAAGATGGTGCCAGCGGTCAACGCGATCACCGCGGTGAGCACGAAGCCCATGCCGGGGGCGTAGACGACCGGCGCGCCGCCCGGTGCAGTCTGGTTCTGCAGCGCCAGGGCGATACTGCCGCCCTGCACCACCGCCAGCAGCACCGCGCCGATGCGCGAATACTGGGTGATCTTGCGCCGGCCCGACTCGCCTTCCTTCTGCATCGCCTTCAGCGACGGAAAGATGTGCGTGGCCAGCTGGATCACGATCGATGCCGAAATGTACGGCATCACGTTCAACGCGAAGATGCTGAAACGGTGCAGGGCGCCGCCCGAGAACATGTTGAACATGTCCACGATGCCGCCGCCCTGCGCCTGCATCAGCGCAAGCATGGCTTCGGGATTGACGCCCGGCACCGGCACGTAGCAGCCGATGCGATAGACGATCAATGCGCCGAGAACGAACAACAGGCGCTGGCGAAGTTCCGTGAACTTGCCGAGCCCGCCGCCGAGGTTACCCATGCCAGCCTGCGCCATCTGCGTGTTACTCCTGCACGCTGCCGCCGGCAGCTTCGATTGCCGCCTTGGCACCGGCGGTCGCGGCAACGCCCTTCAGCACGAACTTCTTGGTCAGTTCGCCCTTCAGGACCACCTTGGCCTTCTTCGCGGTGCTCGGGACCAGCTTCGCGGCGCGCAGCGCAGCGAAATCGATCTCGCCAGCCGGCAGGTTGTCGAGCTGGTAGGACAGCACTTCGGCAGTGTCCTTGGCCATCTTCGAACGGAAGCCGATCTTCGGCAGACGGCGCTGCATGGGGGTCTGGCCGCCTTCGAAGCCGGCCTTGATCTTGCCGCCGCCCTTGCGCGCGAACGAACCCTTGTGGCCGCGGCCGGCGGTCTTGCCGAGGCCGGAACCGATGCCGCGACCGACGCGGGTGCGCTCGGTACGCGCGCCCGGCGCGGGCTTCAGATCATTCAGATGCAAAGTCATGGTCGATTACTCCTCAACCTGGACGAGGTACTGAACCTTGTTGATCAGGCCGCGCACTTGCGGGCTGTCCTTCAGTTCGCGCACATCGTTGAGCTTGTTCAGGCCCAGGGCACGCACCGACAGGCGGTGACGCGACTGGGTACCACGCAGGCCGCGCACCAGGCGCACCTTGACGGTCTTGGTGGATTCATTAGCCATGGGTCAGATCCTCCACCTTCTTGCCGCGCTTGGCCGCGATGCGGGCCGGCGACTGCATGTCTTCCAGGCCGCGCAGGGTGGCGCGCACCAGGTTGATCGGGTTGCGCGAACCGACGGCCTTGGCCAGCACGTTCTTCACGCCCACCGCTTCCAGCACGGCGCGCATGGCGCCGCCGGCGATCACGCCGGTACCTTCCGAGGCCGGCATCATGAACACGCGCGCAGCGCCGTGGCCGGACTTCACCGGGTGCCACAGGGTGCCGTTGTTCAGATCGATGTTGAGCATGCCCTTGCGTGCATACTCCATCGACTTCTGGATCGCGACCGGCACTTCGCGCGCCTTGCCGTAACCGAAGCCGATCTTGCCGTTGCCGTCGCCGACCACGGTCAGCGCGGTGAAGGTGAACTGGCGACCGCCCTTGACCGTCTTGCTGACGCGGTTGACCGCGACCAGCTTCTCGATCATGCCGTCGTCGACTTTCTCTTCGCGGTTGCGGTCGCGATCACGACCCCGCGGTGCACGCTGTTCTTCAGCCATTGTGATGTCCTTGATAGAGGAAAAGATTTACGGCTTCGTTGCCGCTTGTGGTTGTGGTCTGGAGCCGTGTTCCCCGGACGCGCGCAGAAGGCGCGCCAAGGTCCGATGCAGCCCGCATCGGCAGGACGGACGCGGCATCGCCGCGCCCGCAAGGATCAGAACTGCAGGCCGCCTTCGCGCGCGGCGTCGGCCAGCGCCTTGATGCGGCCGTGGTAACGGTAGCCCGAGCGGTCGAAGGCGACCTTCTCGACGCCCGCGGCCTTGGCGCGCTCGGCGATCAGCTTACCCACCTTGGCGGCGGCGTCGCTGTTCTTGCCGTTCTTCAGGCCGTCCTTGACGTCGGCCTGCAGGGTGTTCGCCGCGGCGAGGACCTTGGAGCCGTCGGCGGTGAAGACCTGCGCGTACAGGTGCTGGCCGGTGCGCAGCACCGACAGGCGGGCGACGCCGAGCTCGCGGATGTGGGCGCGGGTCGACTTGGCGCGACGCAGGCGGGCGATGTTCTTGTTGATGCTCATGGTATGTGTCCTAGGAAAGCTGAAGGGGAACAGGCTTTTGCAGTGGAGAGTCCGGCCATGGATGGCCGGGCTCCTCGCAGAAGGACCTGCCTTAGGCCTTCTTGGCTTCCTTACGAATGATGGCTTCACCGGCGTACTTCACACCCTTGCCCTTGTAGGGCTCCGGCGGACGGAAACCGCGGATCTTGGCGGCGACTTCGCCGACGCGCTGCTTGTCGGCGCCCTGCACCAGGATCTCGGTCTGGGTCGGAGCGGCCAGGGTGATGCCTTCCGGCGCGCTGAACACGATCGGGTGCGAGAAGCCGAGCGCCAGGCTCAGGTCCTTGCCCTGCATCGTGGCACGGTAGCCGACGCCCACCAGCTCGAGCTTGCGCTCGAAGCCGGCGGACACGCCCTGCACCATGTTCGCCAGGATGGCGCGAACGGTGCCGGTGATGGCGATGTGCGACGGATCGTTCGCCGACAGCGTGGCGACACCGTTTTCCTGCTTGATTTCGACGCCGGCCGGCTTCGGCAGCGACAGGGTGCCCTTCGGACCCTTGACGCTGACCTGATCGGCCTGGACGGTGAGTTCGACGCCCTTCGGGAGGGAGATCGGCTTCTTGGCTACGCGGG
>NZ_AQOK01000691.1:0-16262 GCF_000364645.1 Xanthomonas sp. SHU 308
GAGCGACCCGCTGACGTGATCCACGCGGCGACACCCGCACCCTCATCCGCCCCTGCGGGGCACCTTCTCCCGATGGGAGAAGGGAGAAGCCTCACCCCTTCTTGCCGCTCGGCCGCTTGCTGCGCACGTACAGCACCAGCGAGTGCTCTTCCAGTTCGTAGCCGTGATCGGCGGCGATCTTGCGCTGCAATTCCTCGATCTCCGCGCTTTCGAACTCGATGATCTTGCCGGTATCCACGTCCACCATGTGGTCGTGGTGGCCGCCGCGGTCCAGCTCATACACCGCCTGGCCGCCCTCGAAGTTGTGCTTGAGCACCAGCCCGGCCGCCTCGAACTGCGTCAGCACCCGGTACACGGTGGCCAGACCGATCTCGTCGCCGTGGTCCAGCAGCTGCCGGTAGATTTCCTCGGCGGTCATGTGGTGCCGCGCCGACTTCTGCTCCAGCAGCTCAAGGATGCGCATCCGGGGGTGCGTGACCTTCAGGCCGACTTTGCGCAGATCGTGGGATTCCATGGCGTCTCCGTTCATAGCTGGTTTATCGCCAGCTGCCTGGGAATGGGTCGCGGCGGTCGCTGGGAGTGTATCATCGACGTGATTTCATTCAGCCCTGTCCCCGATGCGCAATCTCCTGCTGGTCGCCGCTGTTGCCCTGTCCACCGCTGGCTGCGGCATCATTTACAAGCAGCCCATCTATCAGGGCAATCTGATCAAGCCGTCGGCCGTCGAACAGCTGAAGGTCGGACAGAGCAAGCAGCAGGTCAGCGCGCTGCTGGGCAGCCCCTCGATCCCGGATCCGTTCCATGCGCAGCGCTGGGACTACACCTCCACCGAGCGTGTCGATCGCGTGGGCCGTACCGAGATCAAGAACTTCGTCGTGTTCTTCGACAACGACATGGTCACCCGCTGGGAAGGCGATTACTTCCCGGATCAGGACGAAGAGCTGGCCAAGAACAGCGTGCGTCAGTTCGGCCGCAACCTGGCCAAGGACAAGAAGAAGCAGCGCCGCGGCGAATGAGCCGGCGGCCGCGTCGCGCCCCGCCGCTCAGCGCGGCTTGGCGCGGCGTCGCCTGGCGTCCTTCGGGTCGATCAGCAACGGCCTGAGCAGTTCCACCCGGTCGCCGTCCTGCAACAGCCGCGTCGGTGCGGCGACTTCGCCATAGACCGCGCACGGCATGCCGGGCGTCGCTTCGGGCAACGCGGCGGCGACCAGCGCATCGGCCACGGTCGCGCCTTCCGGCAGATCCAGCCGCTGCGACACGAAGCGCTCCGGCCAGGCCAGCACCACCTCGACCTGCATGGCGGCTAGGCCTGTTCCCGGTCGGCCACGCGCACGAAGTCGTTGACCATGCGGTCGGCCAGGCTCTGGAAGCCCAGCGCCAGCGCCGGCCCCAGCAGGCGCGAGGCGGGTTCGAAGTCGAGCATCAGGCTGACCTTGCTGGCGTGCTCGTTGAAGCCGTGGAAGGTCCACTGCCCCTGCAGGCGCTTGAACGGACCGTCGCGCAGCTGCATATCGATGCGATCCGGGCGCTGCAGGCTGTTCTCGGTGGTGAACCAGGTGCGGAACGAGCCCAGCCCCAGGTCCAGCCGCGCCACCAGGACGCGGTCGTTCTGCTCGAGGATATGGGCCGCATCGCACCAGGCGAACCGGCGCGGATAGGCGGCGACGTCGTTGACCAGATCGAACATGCGCGTTGCGGCGTGTTCGACCAGAGCGCTGCGGCGGATGATAGGCATTCGGGACGGGAAGTGGGACCAAGACGTTCGGGAGGCCCCGAATCGGAGACAATAGCAAGATGAGCAAGAAACCCGCCAAGGATAAAGCAAACGGCGCGACGGCCAACAAGACCATCGCCCTGAACAAGCGCGCGCGCCACGAATACCACCTGGAGGACCGCTACGAGGCCGGCCTGGCCCTGCAGGGTTGGGAGGTGAAGTCGATCCGCGCCGGCCGCGCCAACATCGGCGAGAGCTATGCGTTCGTGCGCCAGGGCGAGCTGTTCCTGTTCGGCGCGCAGATCACCCCGTTGATCCAGGCCTCCACCCACGTGGTCGCCGACGACCGGCGCACACGCAAACTGCTGCTGCACCGGAACGAGATCGACAAACTGATCGGCCGCGTCGAACGCGACGGCTACACCCTCGTACCCACCGCGATGTACTGGAGCAAGAACAAGATCAAGCTCGAGATCGCGCTGGCCAAGGGCAAGCAGGACCACGACAAGCGCAACGCGGCCAAGGACCGCGACTGGGCCCGCGACAAGCAGCGCATCATGCGCCGGCACAACAAGAATGCCTGAGGGGCTGGGATTTGGGATTCGGGATTGGGGATTCGCAACAGCGGATCTCCTGCCCTCCCCAGCTGCCCTGCACGCCTCGCCTTTCCCATGGGAGCGGCTTCAGCCGCGACACAGTGAAGCCGGGATTGGGGATTGGGGAGTCGCAACCGCAGCCCCCATTCCCACAAGCTCAGCCGTAAGTGCGGCGCCGTAACGCCTTGGCACGGCAGCCGCAAGAGCGCACCGCGGTGCATGGACGCCCTTATGGGAGCGGCTTCAGCCGCGACGCGGTGAAGTCGGAAGCTCGACGTGATTCGGTCGCACCGGCCACAGAAAACGCGCAGCCCGTTTCATGCCCTCATCCGGAAACATCGGCAGTCACCCGTTGCGGCGAAAGCAGATTCCGACATGAAAGGCGATGCGGCCTCCGAACCTGTTTCGCCCCTCGATTGCCACCCATCCCCAATCCCGCCGTGACCGCGTCGCGGCTGAAGCCGCTTCCACACGGGAGACCGCGCAGCCCAGGGAACCGACGTTGCGAATCCCCAATTTCGAATCCCCGACTCTTCAGCAGCCGAATGGCTGATCATCCCCGCCCCACTCACGTCCCCCCAAGCATCCGCATCAGGCTCGGCAGCCCGCTACCCTGCATGTAGCGATCGCGCTGCAGGTCCAGGCACTGCGCCAGCAGCAGTTGCTTGACCCGATCCGGCGCACTGATGAACTCGCGGCGCACGGACAGGAACGCGGCGATCAACCCCGACACATGCGCCGCAGCCATGCTGGTGCCGCTCATCTCCACCATCCAGGTGCCGGGATCCTCGACCACAAACCCGTGGTGCGCCGACAGGATCTTTTCGCCCGGCGCGACCAGATCCGGCTTGTAGCGGCCATCGGCGGTCGGGCCACGCGAAGAGAAGTACGAAATGCCGTAGCTGTGCGGGCTGCTCTTGTGCACCGAACCCACCGCCAGCGATTCCTCCAGGTTGGCCGGGTCGCCGATGCTCAGGTCCAGGTTCAGCGGGTAGGCCTCGCCATCGCCCTGCATCAGCCAGGCCAAGCCGTCGTTGCCGGCCGCGATCACCACCACCACGCCCTGCCGCCACAGCCGGCGCAACTCGTTGCATAGCGGGGTGAAGCCGCAGCCGTAGCTCTCGGCGTCGAAGTAGCCGCCCAGGCTCAGGTTGACCCCGTGCACCACCAGCTCGCCGGCGTGCTCGTTGAGCTCGGCCACCTGCTGCACGCCCTTGATGATCCACGAGTCGCGGCCGTTGCCGTCGTCGTCCAGCACCTTCAGCCCGTACAGCCGCGTCAGCGGCGCCATGCCGGCGAACTGCAGCGGCGCCGTGGCCGGCACGCCCGGCAGCGGCGCTTCGCACTGCCCGGCGATGATGCCGGCCACGTGGGTACCGTGACCATTGCCGTCGAGCGTGTCGAAGCCGGCCTCGCCCGGGCGCAACGCGCGCGGGCGTCCGCGCTGGGTGCAGTCCCATTGGGCAAGCACGGTCGCCGGTTGCCCGGCGGCATGGAAGTGCGGATGCGCCGCGGCGATGCCGCTGTCCAGCACCGCCCAGCCGATCCCGGTGCCGAGTGCGCGATAGGCCACCTGCGCCGCGTCCACCTGGATCGTGCTGCGCGACTGGTAGATCAGCGCGCGCTTGCCCGCATCGCGCCACAAACGCTTGAGGTTGAGGTCGCGATAGCGCTCGCGCAGGCTCTCGATCTCGAACCGGGTCAAGCGCGCCGAGACGTAGCGCTGCAGCGTGTCCTCCAGTTCGATCTGCGCATCCAGCGCCTCGCCGTGCAGGCCGGTGGAGGCCTCGGTGAGCGCGCGCAACGCGGCGATCAGCTCATGTTTGCGCTGCGCCGGATCGCCGGCCTCGGACAATCGCTCCAGCTCGATCAGCACCTCATGGCGATAATCCGGCGCGCGCGCCTCCAGCTGATCGGACAGGTCCTTGATCAGCACCGGATGCGCGATCGGCTGGTCGAAGCCTACCCCCACCGCGCGCCGCACCTCGGCGCGCACGTCGGGGATGGACAGGTAGCCGGCGGCCGAATGCGGGTTGTGCTGCCAATCCGGGTTGATCCTCGACCCGGCGATGTTGTGGAAGCGCCCGCCGGCATCGGCGATGTCGTCGCTGAGATCATCGTCCAGCGCCACCGGATCGCGCCGTTCGGCGACATTGACCCAGCGCGCCACGCAGGGTGGGAACGGCAGCTTCGGCGTGCCGGTCCACTCCTTGAACATGCTGCGCACCACCGGCAGCCCCAGCGGCGAGCCGAGCGTGAGCAGCAGCGACACCTCGCAGTCCTGCGGCTGCAGTTCGCGCAGCACGTCGTAGGCGATCAGCGAGCCCTGGCTGTGCGCGATGACCACGAACGGGCCGCCACCGGCGCGGATGCGCTGCAGCAGGCTCTCGCGCATCTGCGTACGCCGCGCCGGCACGAAGAAGAAGTCGTGCACGTCCTGCAGCAGCGCCGCGGAGATCAGCTTCAGCAGTGCGCGGTTGAGCACGTCGACCACGCCCTGCGCGTGCACGTCCGCGGCTGCAGCCGCCGGTGCCGGCGCCGCCGCCTCCACCTCGTCCAGCACCTGGTGCAGCAGTGCGCGCTCGGCCTCGCTGGCGGCCAGCGTGTCGGCGAGCTGGCGCAGATCGGCCAGTTGCGGGGCCACGCCGAGTGCGCTGAGCACGCGCTGCTCGGCCTGGTTCAACACCGGGCCGCGGTCCTGATCCTGGCAATCGCCGGGCTCCGGCGACGGATAGCGTTCGCGGTTGACCCAGTAGGCCATGCGCGTGCGCTCGCCCATCGCGCGACCGAACAGCGCGCGATCCCATTGGCAGCGCAACACCTCGGCCGGCGGTTTGTTGCCGATGCCATGGATGTAGACGACCGTGCGTGCCCGACCCTGCGCCAGCGAACCTTCGCCGGTGGCCTTGGGCCGCAGCGCGTTGCCCGCCGGTAGCGCGGCGGCGGGCGTCGCCGAGGCAGGCCTGCTGGCGCCGGGAGCCGCGGCGTTGGATCTGGACGGTGCTGCCGGCCTTGCCGATGCAGGTCCCTTCGTGGATGGAGCTGCCGATGCCGGCGTCGTCTTCTTCGCCGCCTTGGCAGCCCGCGTACCGACCGCTGGCGTCTTGCGCGCTGTTGCTGTCGGCTTGGCGGCAGATCTCGCCGGCGCCTTGCCGGGGGTGGACGTCGAGGACGTGACGGGTGCCTTGGGCGTACGCCCGCTGCTGCGGCCACGCGGCTGTCTGCTTGCCATTGCGCTGCTCCATGCCTGGGGGAATGCCTGGGGGACGGCGGCGTGACAGGGCCGGCGTCGCAGTGAAGCCAGCTTAAGCGCGGCCTGTCTCAAGACTTGTGACTGCCCTCCCCGATCCCTACACTGTGCAGGTCAGCGTTTGACGTTGTCCCCGGGGGTGCACTGGTTTCGACGGGGGTTGCAAAATCGCTTGGCGCATGCCGAGGGGGCAGCTTTCCTCGTAAATCCAGCCGCAAACTTATAGTTGCCAACGACGACAACTACGCACTGGCCGCTTAAGGCCTAGCCCCGAAATCGCTTGTGTCCGTGCTCGCGACGTAGGGTCATTATCACGGAATCGCCGGTGGTGGCTGCCTGTCAGCCATTGGCTAAATCAAGCAGGCTGGTCCCGGGATGCGCTTCGCACATCGTGCTGTTCCGGGGCGAGATCCAACGATGAGCTAAGCATGTAGTGCCGGGGATGGAGTGCCTTCGGACGGCGGTTCGATTCCGCCCACCTCCACCATCTGATCGCGGAAAAGAGCAGTAAACGCTTGATTCTGCGAAGGTTTGGCCCGGGGTTTGATGATCGATTTGAGCCTGGTCCAGGTATCAAACGAGGGATCAAACCCCGTGCCGAAGCCTTATTTTCTGCGCCGCCCGGCTGTGCCATAGGCGCGCATCTTCGCTCCCACCGATCTTCGGACCCTCGCTGGCCCGCGCCACTTGGTGCACCCCGTTTTCTACCGATGGGCGATGTCGCCCGTCTGGCTGCCTCGCGTGCCGCTGCAGCACCCTCGGGGGCATTCGATCGGATGCGACAGGACGCGAGCATGAACGACGATTTCCTGAGCCAAGCGCTGTCCGCGTTGCGAGGGAAGCAGGCGCGCCCCCTACATCATCAAGGCCGGGGGCATGGAACTCCCTGCCCATGGGGCTGAATATGAAAACCCAATCGCAAATGCCAATGAGTTTTCGCCTATTTTCATTGGCGAGTTTAATAATTGTACATATTCAATAAATACAATCATTTCCATATTCATCGCCTATGGAGCCATCGTCTTGAGAAATCTGCTGGAGTTCTGGAATTGAAAAATCTGCTCTGTCTATTCTGTCTCATCATCTGTCCTTCACTGGCCTGGGCAAACGACCCACCAGATTTTCTTTTCAGATGCGATACGCGGTCACCCGATGAAATTCAACAAGCCGGTGGGTTCTATCCGCACAACAACGGCAGGATCCGCGATTACGACCTCGCCCATCACTTCACCGGAGAAAGTGTCGAGCATTACACCTCCGCCTTCGTATCGACGAGCTCGGATTTGGAAGCAGCCGTCAACCATTGCCTGAGCATGGTCGATAGAGGTCAGAGCGCATGGATCTACATGATCGTGCCGGGCAACAATTTCTATAGCGTTCCGTCCTCCCTGCAAAGAGCCCGTGACAGCCATGTGGCCGGCTCCCCGGAATGGCAGAGAATCAATCAACTCATCAGCGACTATGACGGCATGTCCGAATATGTGGCGGTCGATGGGTTTCCTTTCGGCAGAGTCATCAGTCACGCCGAGCTCAACCAAGAGATGGTCGACGACTATTACCATGACGAAGACTCGGTGCTGTACTCGCCCGACTTTTGGGACAATCGATGGAATTTTTCGGACGCTTTCAACGCTGATTTCGATGGAGAACAGCCCAACGATTCACCATACCTGGTGGTGGACGAACCAGCGAGCCAGGTGGTACTGGCGCTCAATGAGCATGCGATGGAACTACCGCTGCGCTTCGTCTGCGACGCGGCGAACGGCTTTCCGGCATCGAGCAGATCGATAGCATCCTCGCATTCATGCCCCAGGTACGAAATCATCAAAAGGCTCTATGACAAACAAATAATATCCAGCATTATACTTTGACCATCGACAGACCAAAGTCCGTCTCCAGCGCAGTATTTCCCTGAAAAACCGAACCACTGTCACCCAGCGGGCATTGCGCTTGCCGGGAGAGTGGGTGGTGCACGTTCCATCTGATGCCCCCCAAAAATACTATAGACGGCCACAAACCAAACAGGTGTCCACACCCACACGAGTCTGCGCATTGCAGTCGTTCGTTTTAGTGGACCCACACGAAAAAACAGGAGCACGACAATGAAAATCAAGCCCCCAGCCTTTGCAATCGCAATCTGCCTTTCGTCATTGAGCCTGAATGCAATGGCAGGCGAATATACCGAAACCGGATACCTGAGAAATGTCAAGGCGAACAATACCGGGAGCACCTGTTTCTTTCAGATCGCGGGGTCACCCACAGGACATAACTTCCAGGGCGGAGAGTGGTATTGCGGAGATATTGCGGGCCAGAACATTCTGAAACTGGCGCAAACCGCACAAATCCTCCAGATGAAGGTCAAAGTCATCCTGGAAGGAGACGGAGCCGCGTACAAGCCGGTAAAGGCCGTTGAATTAGCCAATTAGAACGACTGGGTGCCAGGCGGGCGTGGACGACGCGCAGGAGCCGGAGCATACGTGGGGGACCTGAGGATTCCGAGGCCGGCCGTGCCCCTGCTCTCGCACAGCACCGCCAGCCGGGCCTTGCGCTCCACCAGCCTGCCCACGCACGAACGGTTGAACGCGCCCTTGATCAGGTCGCCCTTCCCAATGCCTCGGCACCAGGCGTTGCTGCACCTGCTCCGGACGATGCACGATGCACGGCTGTTCGGCACCCACGAGCGTCTGAGGCGACCATGCGCGGCAGGCCGCGCATGGCCTTGCGCAGCGCCAGCTGACATGCCAACGCACCAGCAGGCGATCTACCTGCCGGTGCGCGAAGAAAGTGGTCCAGCCGCGGATGCCTGCATCCTTGAAGCAGCCCCAGGCATCGCCTCGGCCGCACAGCTGGTAGGCGCATCATGCGTCCGTGTCCGTTACGCCGGCGTCCTTGAGGCGTTGCGAAATGATGTCGGCGGCGTCGTTGCCGTGCGATGACGACGCATGCCAACCGCGCCGCCGCCAAGAGCGCCTAGGCGGGCACTGGCGATGGCGGCATCGGCGACGCGCCGACATACCCGTCACCGCCGGTCTGTACGGTGGCAGACGCCCTCCTCGATTCGGACACTCCCCATGCCATTGACCCAGGAACAACGGCGCATCCTGCAGGACATCCATGCCACCACCCCGGTCAGCGAAGCCGAGGCGACCTGGGCGGTGCGCGAGGACTACGCGGCGCAAGGCGAGGACGGCGATCTGGCGCTCAGCCAGAAGGGGTTGAAGGCCATCGACGGCAGCGAAGCGTAACCCGCCTCCTGGCCGGGACGTCTTGCGGATCCCATCACGCCGGTGACGGTAGCGCTGCAGAGATAGCCCGTCCGGTCGGCGCTGCGTCCATCTGCACACAGCGCCGCCCCCACGCGACCACAGTACGGTTCGCCGGCTAGCGCCCGCGCGTCGCCCGTCCCCTCATCCGGCGCTGCGTGCCACCACGTCCCGCAGGGAGAGGATCAGGCGCGAGCATCCTTGCATCAGCGCCGCCCTACATGCCGCCAAACAACGTCTGCCGCGTGACGCAGGTTGATCGGCGCGACGCCGATCCCTCCGCCAATGCGACGTCGTCGTGATGCCGTGCGTGTCGGCAATCCCGCTGCGTCGCGGTCAGCTTCGGGATATCGACCACAAAAGAATTTCAGGCATGGAACTTGCAGTTGCCACCGCAACGCCTCTTCGCCAGCCTGATGTCGCCATGCTCGTTGCCCGCCCTCGCCAGCCCGCCTGCAATGACCGTGCGCCGCTCCGGAGTCCAGCACCGTGAGCGCCGGATTGACCCTGCGTCGGCACTTCCGGCTCGGCATCATCAAGACACTCGGTCCGTCCACGGCCGGGGTGCTGCTGCTGTTCGCGGTCTATCAGATGGCGATCGGCGCGCCGTGGACCGCGCTGGCCGGCGCCGCGCTGGCCGGTCTGGCCGCGCTGGCGACCTGGCTGGCGCTGCACCGTGGCGACGGCCGCATGGATCCGCTGCTGTCGCTGAGCTGGTTGCTGGGGAGCGCCCTGGCCTGCCATGCACTGCGCCACGCCGCGGTGCCGTGGCTGTACCTGGTGATGATGAGCAATTTCTTCGTGGTGACGCGCCATGTCGCGCTGGCCTGCAATGCCACGCTGATCGCGGTGCTGCTGGTGGTGACCCCGAGCACCCTGGGTGCCGAGCACTTCTTTTCGATGATCTCGGTGTCGTTGCTGATCACCGGGCTGGGCTACATGCTCGCGTTGCGGGTGGAAGGCGATCGCGTGCAACTGGAGCAACTGGCGTCGCACGATTCGCTGACCGGGCTGCCGAATCGTCGCATGCTCGAGCGCAGCCTGTCGCAACGGGTGGCCGATCCGCGTCGTGCGACTCGCCGGCATGGGCTGATCGTGCTCGACATCGATCACTTCAAGGAGGTCAACGACCTCTACGGCCATGCCGAGGGCGACCGGGTGCTGGCCGAGTTGGCCGCGCTGTTGCGCGCGCAGGTACGTGCGCCGGACGAGGTATTCCGGTTCGGCGGCGAGGAGTTCGTGGTGGTGGCACGGCTGCAGTCCGCGACCGAACTGTCCGCCTTCGCCAGGCGCCTGCACGATGCCACCCGCTCTGCGCTGCGCGGCCCCAACGGCACCATCACCGTGTCGCTGGGTGCGGCGATGCTGTGCGACGAGGTGCAGTGGCACGACTGGTTCTCGCGCGCAGACACCGCGCTGTACCAGGCCAAGAACAACGGCCGCGACCGTTATGTGACCGCCGAGGACGTGGCGCAGGACTGAACGACCAGCACCCGCGGCGATCTGCCGCATGCCCGGCTGGTCTTCGGTCCGGTCGCCGTCACCAGTACCGCTCCGATGACGGGAAGCATCCTGTGGGCATCGACTGTGATGCCGGGCGAAGTGGTGTGCGTTCCGATGGCGCAATGCGTCGGGACTGAAGTCCCTCCCACAGTGCACCCGCAGGACTCGCCGCAAGCCATTGCGGGAGTCGCCTGCCATGCAGCCGCGACGGGCTTCAGCGGGAACGCCCGTCGCGGCTGACGCCGCTCCTACAGACAAACCTGGGACGCGGCCGGATGGCGGCGAGAGCACATGACGAACGGTGCCGACCAGGCGCCGCGGTGCGAACGGTCGGCCCGCACCGCGGCAGGTGCAGCGCTCTGCTCAGCGCGCCTGCACCGCGGACGCCGCCACCGCGGTGGTCGCGACGTCCCGGCTGCCGGCCTCCGTGCCGGCGTCCTGCCCCCAACCACCAAGCGCCTTGTACACCCGCACCACGCCGATGTTCACCGCCGCTTCGGCGTCGGCCAGGGCCGCCTCGGCGGTCAGTTGCGTGCGCTGCGCATCGAGCAGGGTCAGGAAATCCTCCGAGCCTTCGCGATAGCGGATCTGCGCCAACGCCTCGGCACGCTGCGCCGCCTGCGTCTGTTCGGCCACGATCGCCAGCCGCGCTTGTTCGTGGGCATAGGCGGTCAAGGCGTTCTCGGTGTCCTCCAGTGCGCCGAGCACGGCTTTCTCGTAGTCGGCTGCAGCGCCGTCGGCCTGCGCTTCGCTCGCGCGCAGGCGTGCCCGCACACTGCCCAGGTCGAACGCCGCCCACTGGATCGACGGGGTCAGCGACCACGCCTTGCTGCGGCCGTGCAACAAGGCGCCAGCATCGCCGGACAGGAAGCCGACGAAACCTGACAGGCTGATCCGCGGGAACAGGTCGGCGGTGGCCACGCCGACGCGCGCGGTCGCCGCCGCCAGACGGCGTTCGGCGATGCGCACGTCCGGACGCCGGCGCAGCAACTGCGTGGTATCGCCCAGCGGCAAGGCCCGTGCATAGGCCGGGGTCGGCTGCGGCGCCAGCAGCGCGTCGAGCGCGCCCGGCGGCTTGCCCAGCAGCACCGCCAGCCGGTGCCGCGCCTGCGCGGCATCGACTTCCAGCAACGGGATGTCGGCCTCGATCGCCTTCAGCCGCGCACGGCTGGTCTGCACGTCCAGTTCGCTGCCGGCGCCCAGTCGCCAACGGGTCTCGGTCAGCCGCTGGGTATCGCGCAGGTTGTCCAGCGTGGTCCGCGCCAGCGCGATGCGCTTCTGCGTGCCGCGCAGGGCGAAGTAGTTGCGTGCCACCTCCGCGGCCACGGTGACCTGGGCGTCGGCCAGGCCGGCCTGTTCGGCTTCCAGGTTCGCACGCGCCGCTTCGCTGGCGCGGCGCTGGCGCCCGAACAGGTCCAGCTCCCAGCCGGCATCGAAGCCGAACCGGTAGCTTTCGGTGAGCACGCGCGCGCCGCCGGCGTCCGCGTCCGGGGCCTTGCCGCGGGTGTAGTCGCCGCCGGCGGTGACATGCGGCGCCTGGTCCAGGCGCTGCTCGGCGAAGACCGCGCGCGCCTCGTGCACGCGCGCCAGGGCGAGGCGCAGGTCCAGGTTGGCGACCAGGCCGTCGTGCACCAGCTGTTCCAGCACCGGGTCGTCGAACTGCGCCCACCAGGATGCGACCGGCGAGTCGGTCGCGAACACCGGCGACGCGGCGCCCTGCAGGGTCACCGGCGGCTGCGCCGGTGCGCGGTAGTCGGGGCCGACGCTGGCGCAGGCGCTGAGCAGCGCCAGCGCCAGTGCGCCGAAGACGGGACGGATCACCATGGCAGCACCTGTCCGACATGGGTGTAGCTGCCGGTGGGGCCGTCGGCGTCGAGCAGCGCCATCATCACGCTGCTGCGCGCACCGTCGGCCACTTCCAGCTCGCCCTCGCCCGCGTTCATGTCGGTCTTCACGTAGCCGGGGTGGATGGTGTTGACCTTGATCGGGGTCTCGCGCAGTTCGTAGGCCAACTGGATGGTCCAGGCATTCACCGCGCTCTTGGACACGTTGTAGGCCGGCACCTTGAAGTCGTAGATCGGCGACCCGGGCTGGCTGTGCAGCGCCAGCGAACCGAGCACACTGGAGACGTTGACGATGCGCGCGGCCGGCGCCTCGCGCAGCAGCGGCAGGAACCCCTGGGTGACCGCGATCAGGCCGAACAGGTTGGTGTCGAAGGTCTCGCGCCAGGTCTCCAGGCTCTGCTGCGACACGCTCAGGCGCGGGTCGTCGCGCAGGATGCCGGCGTTGTTGACCAGGATGTCCAGCCGCCCATGGCGTGCGCGCACCGTCTCCACTGCGGCGGTGATGCTGGCGGCGTCGGTGACGTCCAGGGTCAGCGGCTCCACCGGCAGGCCCTCGCCCTGCAGTTCCAGGGCCGCGGCGCTGGCGCGGGTCGCGTCGCGCCCGGCCAGCAGGGTGTGCACGCCGGCTTCGGCCAGCTGCCGCACGGTGTGCAGGCCGATGCCGCGGGTGGCGCCGCTGACCAGGGCGATCTTGTGTGCTGCGTTCATTGCGAAACTCCTGAGAAGGATGGGAAAAGGATCAGCCGTGCGCCGGCGCGTCGGCGTGGGCCGGCGCATGCGAGACCAGCGGCCGCCCGGCCAGCTTGCGCAGGGCGACATAGAACACGGGAGTGAGGAACAGACCGAACAGGGTCACGCCCAGCATGCCGGCGAACACGGTGATGCCGGTGGCAGAGCGCACTTCCGCGCCCGCGCCATGCGAGAACACCAGCGGCACCGTGCCGGCGATGAAGGCGATGGAGGTCATCACGATCGGGCGCAGGCGCAGGCGGCAGGCCTGCAGTGCCGATTCGACGATGCCCTTGCCCTGCAGTTCCAGCTCGCGGGCGAACTCGACGATCAGGATCGCGTTCTTGCACGCCAGGCCCATCAGTACCACCAGACCCACCTGCACGAACACGTTGTTGTCGCCGCCGCTCAGCCACACCCCGAACAGCGCCGACAGCAGGGTCATCGGCACGATCAGGATCACCGCCAGCGGCAGCGTCCAGCTCTCGTACAGCGCCGCCAGCACCAGGAACGCCAGCAGCACCGCCAGCGGGAACACCACCAGCGCCGCATTTCCCTGAGTCGCCTGCTGGTAGCTCAGGTCGGTCCACTCGATCTCCATGCCGTTGGGCAGCACCTGCTTGGCGATCTGAGTGATCTTGGCCATCGCCTCGGCCGAGGACAGCGAGCGCGCATCCGCTTCGCCGGCCAGGTCGGCGGCCGGATAGCCGTTGTAGCGCAGCACCGGGTCCGGACCGTAGGTCTGCTTGATGGTCACCATCGAGCCGATCGGCACCATCTCGCCCTGGGCGTTGCGGGTGCGCAGCCGGGCGATGTCCTCCACGCTCTCGCGGAACGGCGCATCGGCCTGGGCGATCACCTGCCAGGTGCGGCCGAACTGGTTGAAGTCGTTGACGTAGGTCGAGCCCAGGTAGGTCTGCAAGGTATCGAACAGATCGGTCAGGGCCACGCCCTGGGCCTTGGCCTTGACCCGGTCGACCTCGGCGTCGAGCTGCGGGACGTTGGCCTGATACGTGCCGATCGGGAAGCTCATCCCCGGGGTCTGCGCCACCGCGCCCTGCATGGTGCTGACCGCGTTCTGCAGCGCACCGTAGCCGAGGTTGGCACGGTCCTCGATGAACAACTGGTAGCCGTTGCCGTTGCCCAGGCCGAGGATCGGCGGCGGCATGAAGGCGAACGACATGCCCTCGCCCAGCTGCGAGATGCGCTGGTTGATCTCGGCATTGATCTCCAATGCGCTGCGGTGGCGCTCGGCGAACGGCTTCAGCGGCAGGAACACCACGCCGGTGTTGGGCGTGTTGGTGAACTGCAGCGCGTTGAGGCCCGGGAACGAGATCGCATGGGCCACGCCGTCGGTCTGCATGGCGATGGTGGCGACCTTGCGCAGCATCGCGTCGGTGCGCTCGATCGAGGCGCCCTCCGGCAGCTTGACGCCGGCGATCAGGTACATCTTGTCCTGGGTCGGGATGAAGCCGCCCGGTACCGCCTTGAACATCAGCCCGGTGACCAGCAGCAGCGCCACGTACACCGCGAACACCGCGCCGCGGCGGCCGAGGATGCGCGACACCGCGCCCTGGTAGCGGTCGGAGCTGCGGTGGAAGAAGCGGTTGAACGGACGGAACAGCCAGCCGCCGAACAGCCGCTCCATGCCGCGCGACAGGCGGTCCTTGGGCGCGTCGTGGCCTTGCAGCAGGCGCGCGGCCAGCGCCGGCGACAGGGTCAGCGAGTTGATCGCCGAGATCACCGTGGAGATGGCGATGGTCACCGCGAACTGCTTGTAGAACTGCCCGGTGACCCCGGACAGGAACGCCATCGGCACGAACACCGCGCACAGCACCAGCGCGATCGCGATGATCGGGCCGGACACCTCGCGCATCGCCTGGTGGGCGGCCGCCAGTGGGGTCAGCCCCTCCTCGATGTTGCGCTCCACGTTCTCCACCACCACGATCGCATCGTCGACCACGATGCCGATCGCCAGCACCAGCCCGAACAGGGTCAGCGTGTTGATCGAGAAGCCCAGCAGGTACAGCGCGGCGAAGGTGCCGACCACCGACACCGGCACCGCGATCAGCGGAATGATCGAGGCGCGCCAGGTCTGCAGGAACAGGATCACCACCAGCACCACCAGCAGCACCGCCTCCAGCAGGGTGTGGACCACCGCGCTGATCGAGTCGCGCACGAAGATGGTGGTGTCGTACACCGCCTCGTACTTCACGTCATCGGGGAACTGCTTGGTCAGCTCGTCCATCTTGGCGATGACCTGGTCGCGGATCTGCAGCGCATTGGCGCCCGGCGCCTGGAAGATGCCGATGCCGACCGCGTTCTTGCCGTCCAGCTGCGCGCGCAGGGTGTAGTCGCCGGCGCCCAGTTGCAGGCGGGCGACGTCGGACAGGCGCACGGGCTGGCCGTCGGCGCCGACCTTGAGCACGATGTCGCCGAACTCCTGTTCGGTGCGCAGGCGGCCCTGCGCGTTGATCAGGGTCAGGAACTTGCTCTCCGGCATCGGCTCGGCGCCGAGCTGGCCGGCGGAGACCTGCACGTTCTGCTCGCGCATCGCCGCGACCACGTCGCTGGCGGTGAGCCCGCGTGCGGCCACCCGCTCCGGGTCCAGCCACGCGCGCATCGCGTAGTCGCCGCCGCCGAACACCTGCGCGTCGCCCACGCCCTGGATCCGTGCCAGCGCGTCCTTGACGTGCAGGCGCGCGTAGTTGCGCAGATACAGGGTGTCGTACTTGCCCTTGGGCGAGGTCAGGTGCACCACCATCAGGAAGGTCGGCGACTGCTTCTGCGTGGTCACGCCCTGCCGGCGCACGTCCTCGGGCAGGCGCGCCTGCGCCTGCGCCACGCGGTTCTGCACCTTGACCGCGGCATCGTCCGGATCGGTGCCCGGGCGGAAGGTCACGGTCATCTGCAGCACGCCGTCGGAGCCGGCGACCGACTTGATGTACATCATGTTCTCCACGCCGTTGATCGCCTCCTCCAGCGGCGTGGCGACGGTCTCGGCGATGACCTTGGGGTTGGCGCCCGGATACACCGTGCGCACCACCACCGAAGGCGGCACCACGTCCGGGTATTCGCCGATGGGCAGCAGCGGGATGGCGATCAGGCCCGCGGCGAAGATGACGATCGACAGCACGGCGGCGAAGATCGGCCGGTCGATGAAGAATCTGGAAAAGTCCATGGGTGGTGGTCCTGGAAACGGATGAAACGGGGGGCCGGGCGCGGACGCAGGCATGCCGGTGGCGACGCCGGGCCATCGCGGGCCCGGCGGGGCGCGGCCGGCAGGTCATGACCCGGCCGGTGCTGCGTGGGCGCCCGCGACTCAGTCGAGGGCGACGGCCTGGCGCGGTGCGGCAGGGGGCG
>NZ_AQOK01000692.1:0-1668 GCF_000364645.1 Xanthomonas sp. SHU 308
GCATGCCGGGCATGAACACCTTCTGCACGCCGTCGACGATGACCTTGTCGCCGGCGGACAGGCCGCTGCGCACGATGCGCAGGCCCTCGGCGCTGCGGCCGAGCTGCACATCGCGCCGCTGCGCCTTGCCGTCCTTGTCGACCACGTAGACGTACTTGCGGTCCTGGTCGGTGAGCACCGCGCGGTCGTCGATCAGCACCGCGTCGAAGCGGCCGCTGCCGAGCAGCCGCACCCGCGCGAACAGGCCGGGGGTGAAGCGGCGATCGGCGTTGTCCAGCAGCGCGCGCACGTGGATGGTGCCGGTGCTGCGCACCAGCTGGTTGTCGAGGAAATCGACCTTGCCGGCATGCGGATAGCCGTCCTCGCCGACCAGGCCGACCTGCACCGGCAGGCTGCCGTCGCGCTCGCTCGGGCGCTGGCCGTCGCGCGCCATCTGCGCATAGCGCAGGAAGGTGCCTTCGTCGGCGTCGAAGTACACATGCACCTTGTCCAGCGACACCAGCGTGGTCAGCACACTGGCGCTGTCGCCGGCGCTGACCAGGTTGCCGGCGGTGACCATCGCGCGGCCGGCGCGGCCGGCGATCGGCGCGCGCACCTGGGTCCATTCCAGGTTCAGGCGTGCGCTGTCCACCGCCGCCTGCGCGGCCAGCACGTCGGCCTGTGCCTGCTCGGCCGCGGCGCGCCGCTGTTCCCAGCTCTCGGTGGAGATGGCCTGCTGTTCGGACAGGGTCTTGGCGCGCGCGGCCTCGCTGGCGCTGAGCTTGGCCTGGGTGCGCGCGCGCGCCAGATCGGCCTCGGCGCGGGCCAGGTCGGCGCGGTAGCTGCGCGCGTCGATGGTGAACAGCACATCGCCCTTCTTCACCTCCTGCCCTTCGACGTAGTTGACCTTGTTGATGTAGCCGGACACGCGCGGGCGCAGGTCGACGTGCTCGACCGCCTCGACGCGGCCGCTGAACTCGTCCCACTGACTGATCTGCTTCTGCAGCGCGGGCGCCACGCCCACGCTCGGCGGCGGCGGCGCGCCCTGTTCGTTGGCCTTGCCGCCGCAGGCGGCGAGCGTGGCGACCAGCAGCGCCACCGCCAGCGGGCGCAGTGCGCCCGGCAGCAGGCGCGACGGCATCGGAATCGGATTCATGGAGAGACCTCGTGGGTGGAGAAGGAAAACGGCAAGGGGGTGAGCAAGGCGCTGCGCGGCTGGGCAAAGTGGCGGCGGTCGATCTCGACCAGGGCGCGGTCCGGCCGCTGCGCATCGGCGAGCAGGTGGACCACGGCGCGGCCGACGCCGAGGGTGGTGAACCACTCCGGGCAGTCGCCGATGGCGTCGTCGCTGCGGCACACCGGCGCGGACAGCGACAGCAGGTGCACGTGCACGCCCAGCGGCTTGGCTTCCTCGTGCAGCACCTGGGCAAGCATGCGGATCGCTGCCGCCGTCACCGAACTGTCGCCATGCCCGGACCAGGCACGCAGCGCGCAGGGACTGCCCAGCAGCACGTAACGGGCGCCGCGCTCGTGCTGCGCCAGCAGCGGCAGCAGATGCCGGGCGGCAGCCAGATGTGGCAGCAGATCCGCATCCAGGCGCCGGCGCAGCGCCCCCAGCGGTCGCTCCAACAGACGCCCGGGGCGCAGCGGGCTGCCCAGGGCGGCGACCACCGCGGCCAGCGGCCGCGG
>NZ_AQOK01000693.1:0-5090 GCF_000364645.1 Xanthomonas sp. SHU 308
GCGGCGACGCCCAGACCCGGCCACGGCGGCCACGGCCGCCGGTCTGGCGCTCGGCCAGCAGGACCTCGCTGCCCTGCGCCGGCGCCGGCCGCTGCAGCAGGGTGGTATTGCTGGAGACCAGGCTCCAGGCGATCTCCAGCCCGACCAGCTCGGCGCCCGCCGGCCCGCTCAGTCCGGCCCGGATCGCCGCGGCGTCGAGCAGTTCCAGCGGCCGTGCCAGGCCATAACCTTCGCCGGCCCGGCCCACGATCTCCACCCCGGCCGCGCGCAGCGCCTGAATGCGCTTCCACACCGCCGCCCGGGTCAGCCCGCAGGCGCGCGCCAGGGCATCGCCGGACAGGGGCCCCTTGCTGAGCCTGGCCAACAGTTCGCGCTCGTCCAACGCCGGTTCCATCGCCTCGTTCCGCCCCTGGGCGTGCAGTGGCGCGCCCTCGTGAACCGAAAAGTATGCGGCAACGCCCCCCGGGCGCCCAGGGCCGGGGCCCTGCAGCGGGTGAAAACCGCGTTAGAATCGGGATTCACCGCCGCTCGCCCTGGATGCCGACGATGCGCCGTTCCCTGCCCTGCCTGCTCCTGTTGCTGCTGCCACTCGCCGCCGCCCACGCGTCCAACGTGCTGGCGGAGAAGCCGCACACCGACTGCACCTACGGCGACGCGGCCGATGCCGACAGCACGCCGACGCGCCCGCCCGCGGCGCTGCATGCGCCCGCCTCCACCGGCAAGCCGGCCTCGACCACCACCGGCGGCGGCAGCGACAGCGACCTGGTGCCACGCATGCGCATGCCGAAGTGGCACAGCTTCCTGCCGGGGATGTTCCGCTGATTCCACGCTGGCTGCGCGGGCTGTGGTCGAAATCCGCCGCCATCGATGGCCCTACCTGGCAGGCCGTGCGCCGCGACTGCGCCTGGGTCGCCGCCCTGGATGCGCCGCGCGAACAGCGCCTGCGTACGCTGGCCAGCGAATTCCTGCATCGCAAGACCATCTCGCCGCTGGGCGGCCTGCAGTTGGATGCCCGGCAGTGCGGCCTGCTCGCCGCACTGTGCTGTCTGCCGCTGCTGGAGTATGGCATCGAGGGCATGCGCGGCTGGTCGCAAGTGCTGGTCTACCCGGACGCGTTCCGCGTGCAGCGCAGCCATGTCGACGCGGCCGGCGTGCTGCACGAGTGGGAAGACGAACTGATCGGCGAATCCTGGGACAGCGGCCCGTTGATCCTGTCCTGGGCCGACGTGCAGGCCGACCTGGACGATCCACGTGCCGGCTATTGCGTGGCGGTGCACGAGATGGCGCACAAGCTCGACGTGCTCGACGGCGCCCTGGACGGCACGCCGCTGCTGCCGCGCGCCTGGCAGCGGCAATGGGCCGACGATTTCCAGCGCAGCTACGACGCCTTCTGCGCGCGCGTGGACCGCGGCCGCGCCAGCGAGATCGACGCCTACGCCGCCGAAGCGCCGGAAGAATTCTTCGCGGTGGTCAGCGAATATCACTTTTCCGCGCCAGAGCGGCTGCAACGCGAGATGCCGGAAGTGGCGGCGCATCTGGCGCGGTTCTATGGGCCGTCGCCGTTCGCTGTGGACTGAGCGGCCATCGCGTCTTGA
The DNA here is from genome assembly GCF_000364645.1 of Xanthomonas sp. SHU 308. Lineage (NCBI taxonomy): Bacteria > Pseudomonadati > Pseudomonadota > Gammaproteobacteria > Lysobacterales > Lysobacteraceae > Xanthomonas > Xanthomonas sp. SHU 308. The sequence continues at coordinate 1,596 of NZ_AQOK01000693.1, forward strand.
GGCATCGCTTCAATACGTCGCCGCGATGAACGCGACAAAGCATGCATTACGGGGAGTCGAGCGGGTAACGCGTCGGGACTGAAGTCCCTCCCACAGTGCACCCGTCGGGCGACAGGTGCCGGGTATGAGCGGCTTCAGCCGCGACGGGTCGTTCCTGCACCCGTCGCGGCTGAAGCCGCCCCTACAGGACATCTCCCGAATCCCTCCATCGCGGAAAACGCATCACACCAACTTCAGATCCCGCGCATGCGCCTGCGGAAACACCTTCTGCAGTTGCGTCGGCGACAGGCTCCACATGCGGCCGAGCAGGCCGGCGAACATGTCGCGGTAGTTGGTCAGCACCGGGTAGTCGCGGTCCTGGAACAGCTTGTCCTTGCTCACCGCCACCTGCTCGCCGGCGATGCGGCCGCCGTTGACCCCGCCGCCCAGCACCCAGTACGTGGTGCCATGGCCGTGGTCGGTGCCCTTGTCGCCGTTCTCGCGGAAGGTGCGGCCGAACTCGGACAGCACCACCACCACCGTATTGCGCCACTCCGGTCCCAGCGCCTCGGCATAGGCCGACAGCCCCTCGGACAGGTTGGCCAGGTTGTTGGCCAGCGCGCCGTCGGTGCTGCCCTGGTTGACGTGCGTGTCCCAGCCGCCGACATCGACGAAGCCGAGCCGGTAGCGCTCACGCATCAGCGTGGCGATGCGGCGGGTCTCGTCGGCGAAGGTGCGCGCGCTGGCGGCGCCGCGGTTGGCCTGCTGCATCTCGTCGCGCAGGGCCTGCGAGACCTGCTGGCGCAGCGCCAGGCCGTCGTGCGCGGCGCTGGCCAACTGGGTGCCGTGGTACATGCCGGCGAGGATGTCGGCCTGGCGCTGGTCGAACGCCGGGGTCGGATTGCGCTTGAGCGAGAGATTGGGAATGTCGCCGCCGCCCTGGAAGCTCAGCGGCAGCGAATCGGTGAAGGCGATCGACGGCGTGCCGGTGGCCACCTGCGACAGCCGCGCCAGGAAGCCGGTGCGGTAGTCGCTGCGCTGCCCGGCCGGTTGCCCGGCCTCGATGCTGTCCTGGGTCTCGAAGTGGCTGCGCGACAGGTCGTCGGTGCCGGCGAAAGGCACAAAGGCCAGCTGCTTGTCGTTCCACAGCGGCATCAGCGTGTCGCGCAGCCGTGGGTTCAGGCCCCACTGCGTGTCCAGCGCGATGGCGCTGTTCGGATTGGTCGGATCCGGCCTGGCGATGGCCAGGCTCGGCCGCGAGGCGTAGTAGAAATCGCTCGCGTAAGGCACCAGCAGGTTGTTGCAGTCGTAGCCGCCGCGCAGGAACACCACCAACAAACGCGGCGACGGCGCCGGTGCGGCGAACAGGCGCCCGGCGAACGGCAGGCTGGCCGCAGCGGCGGCGGACGCGAGCAAGAAGCGGCGACGGTGCATGGCGGATCTCCGTGCGGCGAAGGCCGCGGTCAGCGGTAATTGAAATCGGGCGAGGCCAACAGGTAGCCGTTCCACTCCTGCTGCGAGCGCGCCTGCGCCAGCGCCTGGCGCGTGGCGTCGCTCAGTTGCGGCTCGATCGCGTGGTAGTACAGCGGCGTGCTCAGTTGCGGGAAGCCGCCGCGCTGCTGCCCATCGACGGTGAACAGCTGGGTGTTGCCGTTGCCGATCGCACGCGCGATCTCGAAGCGTTGCGCCATCTGCCCGGAGCTGTTCCAGGCACTGGACTGCAGCGACCAGCCATCGGGCGTGATCCGTCCGAAGCTCGGCTCGCCCATCTGGTTCAACCAGCCCAGCAACGGCTGCGGATTGACGATGGTCTGCCCGTCGTAGGCCAGGCGCAGCGCCGAGACCAGGAAGCGGTACGGATCCTTGAACTTGTGCGGCGCGCCGGCCGCCATCTCCGGTGCGGTGAACATCACCTGCAGCACCGCCGCGATGTCGCCGTCGCTGCGCTGGAACGTGCGCGCCATCTTCTCCACCAGCGCCGGCGGCGGATCGTCGGCGACGAAGTACTCGGCCAACTGCCGCGAGATGAAATGCGCGCATGCCGGCTGGCGCACGATCAGTTGCACCGCGCGCTCGACCTCGTCGAAGCCGCCGCCGGCGATGCGCTGGCCAAGCAAGGTCTTGTCGCCGGGTTCGTGCCGCGCCGGATTGAACTCGAACGCGCCACGGCGCACATACTGCGCCTGCAGCGCCGGCGGCAGCTTCGGCGGGCCGTCGCGGTCGACCGGCGCGATGCCGACGCCGGTGAGGATCAGCGCCAGTTGCTGCACGTCCTTCTGCGTGTAGCCGGCATCGACGCCGAGGGTATGCAGTTCCATCAACTCGCGCGCGTAGTTCTCGTTGACCTTGCCTTTGGCGTTCTGCGCGTTGTCCAGGTACTCCAGCATCGCCGGACTCTCCAGCGTCGCCATCACCAGGTCGGAGAACTTGCCCAGCGCGTGCGGGCGGATCGCGTTGTCGGCGTAGTCGGCCACGGTCCAGTGCAGGCGGCCCTTGTCGGCGAACACGCTGAAATGGTTGAGCCAGAACCACACCATCTGCTCGCGCAACTGGTCGGGCGCGTAGATGGCGCGCAGCAACTGCGCCTGGCGTGCCTGGTTCAACAGCAGGTCGCCGCGCTGCTGCGCGGCCTTCTTCGCCGCGACCTTGGCATCGCCATCCGGCATCGCCTTGATCGCCTGCTGCGCGGCGGCCTGCTGCTTGAGCAGTTCCTGGACCGGCGTGTGCAGCGCGGCGTAGCCATCCAGTTGCGCGCGCACCGGCGCCGGCAGGGCGGCATCGCCACCGTCGGCCTGCAGTTGCTCGCGCAGGAAGCGCTTGCGGCCATCGCGCTCGAACTGCGCCACGCTGGCGCTGTCCAGGCCGGTGGTCATCGACTGCAGCCAGCGCGCGTCGTCGCGCTTGAGCACCTTGTCGGTGGCGGCGATGGCACCGACGGTGAACAGCACCAGCAGCAACGACAGCAGCAACCGCTGGGTATTGCGCAGCGCGCGCCGGCCGCGCACGCGCAGACGCGTTGCTGCAGGACGATGCCGGGATGCGGACATGCGGGGCTCCTGGACGAAAAGCGGCGTGAAGACCGGCGCAGTATCGCCAGCTGCGCGCCGGTCGCGTTAAGCCTCTGTCGGAAACCTCCCGGTCATTTGCACGGGATTCACCTGCTGCTGCACTGCAGCGGCGCGCGCGGCCGCTCGATTGGCACGGTTCGTCGCTGCGCAGCGGAATGCCGGTCCCAGACCAGCACAGGAGCGCGCTGTCGGGCTTACAACCCCGGCGGCAGGGTGACCAGGAAGCGCGCCCCGCCCAGTTCCTCGGAGCGGCTGACCTGCAGCTCGCCGCGGTAGCCCTTGACCAGGTCCTGCACGATCGCCAGACCGATGCCGTGGCCATGCACGCGCTCGTCGCCACGCACGCCGCGCTGCAGGATGTGGGCGACCTCTTCCGGCGCGATGCCGGGGCCGTCGTCCTCCACCGCGATGATCAGGCCGGCGCGGCGGCTGCCGGCGGCCGGCTCCG
>NZ_AQOK01000694.1:0-5679 GCF_000364645.1 Xanthomonas sp. SHU 308
CCGCCGGCGCGCCCACTTGAAGGCGTTCTCGAGCAGATTGCCGAGCAGTTCCTGCAGGTCGCCGGGCTCGCCGTGGAAGCGCGCGCTCGGCTCGATGTCGAACTCGCACAGCACGCCCTTGGCGGCGTAGACCTTCTCCAGGCCACGTACGATCTCCTCGGCATTGGGTTCGATCGGCAATGGCGCGGCGAACAGCTTGTGGCCGCTGGAGGCGGCGCGCGCCAGCTGGTAGGACACCAGGTTGTTCATGCGCCGTAGCTGCACGTCCAACTCTTCGCGCAGCTCCGGCCCCTGCGCGCCGCTATCGAGCTGGGTGCGCAATACCGCCAGCGGCGTCTTCAGGCTGTGCGCCAGGTCGGCCAGGGTGTTGCGCTGACGGTCCAGGTTCTCGCGCTCGCTCTCGATGAAGGCGTTGATGCTGTCGGTCAGCGGTTCCAGTTCGCGCGGATGGCGATCGCCCATGCGCACCGCTTCGCCGCGCTGCACCTTGGTCAGTTCGTTGATCACCCGGCGCAGCGGGCGCAGGCTCCATTGCAGGATGAAGGCCTGCAGCACAAGCAGGATCAGGCCGGCGCCGCCGAGGTTGAACCACACCCGGCCGCGGAACACGCGCAGTTGCGCGCCCAGCGCGCGGGTGTCCTCCATGATGTAGATGGTGACCGGGGTTTCCTTGTCGCGGCGCACGTAGGCCAGGCCGATGCCGTAGCGGTAGACCTCGCCTTCGCTGCCGTCGATCTGGGTCATCGACCAGGGCCCGTCGAAGGTTTCCTGGCGCGGTTCGAGCATGCCCCCGCGCGGTGGCAGCGGGCCTTCGCTGGACATCGAGATCCAACGCTCGTTGGGCATCACGATCTGCGCGTACAGGCCGCTGCCGGGCCGGTCGAAATGCGGGTCCGGCGGCGGCTTGTCGTTGTTGATGTACAGCGAACCGTCGCGGGCGACGTCGATGTTGTTGGCGTACGCGGTGGCGTAGCTCTTCAGGCGCTCGCGCAGGTTGCTCAGCGCGGTATCGGCGAACGCCTGGTCCAGCGCGTAACCTGCCGCGGCAAGGAACGCCAGCAGGCTGAGGCTGGCGGCGAGCAGCTGGCGCGCCTGCAGCGAACGCGGGCGCCAGCGCTTGTACCACCTGGGTCGTGCCGCCACGCGGTCGCTTCCTCGGTGTGCTCGCCGGCGCCTGCGATCAGCCTTCGGTACGCGGAATCGCGAACCGGTAGCCGCGGCCGCGCACGGTCTCGATCGGCTTCAACTCGCCGTCCGGGTCCAGCTTCTTGCGCAAGCGGCCGATGAAGACTTCCAGCACATTGGAGTCGCGGTCGAAATCCTGCTGATAGATGTGCTCGGTCAGGTCGGCCTTGGAGACCAGTTCGCCGGCATGCATCATCAGGTACTCGAGCACCTTGTACTCGTAGCTGGTCAGGTCGACGTTGCTGCCGCTGACGCTGACGGTCTGTGCCGCCAGGTCCAGCGCAACCGGACCGCATTCCAGCGTGGGCTTGCTCCAGCCGGCGGCGCGGCGCAGCAGTGCATTGACGCGCGCCAGCAGCTCTTCGACGTGGAACGGCTTGACCAGGTAGTCGTCGGCGCCCTGCTTGAGGCCTTCGACCTTGTCCTGCCAGCTGGAACGCGCGGTGAGGATCAGCACCGGAAACTTCTTGCCTTCGTCGCGCAGCGCCTTGATCAGCTCCATGCCCGACATCTTCGGCAGGCCCAGATCGATGATGCCCACGTCGAAGGGCACTTCGCGGCCCATGTACAGGCCTTCCTCGCCGTCCTGCGCCGCATCCACCGCAAAGCCTTCGCGCTTCAGGCGAGCGTCCAGGGTCTCTCGCAGCGGAGCTTCGTCTTCGACCAGAAGGATACGCATGAACTCTCCCTAGTAACTTACAGGTGGCCGGTGGCCGGGGCGGTGTGTGGAACCTGAACCGAACTATCCGGACTCACGGGTGATCGTCGCGTGGTGGCTCGGGAGGCTCGCCCGACCGCGGCGCCCGCGGCGGCGCCGCACGGCCAGGTTGCGGATCGTCCATGTAGCGTACCCGCCCACGGCCGTCCATGTACTTGACGCGGTTGATGTCGCGGCCATCGAACGGCACGCGCTCGGCGCCGAGGATCTGCCCGCCGGTGGAGCGCTGCACCCGGCGCACCGCGTCGGACAGCGAACTACCGCCATAGTCCCGATTGCGCCCCGCATCGCGCTCCGGCGGCGCCATCACACCCGGCATGGGCGGCTGCTGCGCACGGCCGTGCCCAGCCGCGACCGACGCCAGCGCGAGCGCGAAGACAGCGGCAAAGCGGTAGTGGCGGGAAGCGGAAGAAGTCACGACGGGCATCCTAACGGACTGATCGGAAACGTTCAAAACTTGTGAAGCGCGACACCTCGCGGGAACGAAGACGACCTCGAGAAATCGAGGCAAATTCTTGATTTTTCGGGGTGAATCCGGTCTGAACTTTTCCGGACGCCCCCGGTAGCATTCAGTCAAATGAACCTGTCGAAAGCCGATGCAAGGGCCGCGCCAGGGGTCTGGAGAGGCCCTTCGGCAGGTGCTTTGGCGGCGTCTCCGCAGGACCAGAGACTAGCCCCAGGAACCTGAACGGAATCCCTGAACAAAGTGCGGAAGACGGCGGCGTGGCAGCCGTCGATCGAGACGCCGCATGGATAGGCGACCGCTTGGCGATGAGAGCGATCAGGTCATCGAGGCGAAAGGTGCCCCGGACCACGCGGCTGCGCCCGTCGGATCACGCCGCAGCGCGCGCCGCCCCGTCGGTGACCGCCAGCGCCCGCTCCAGCAGTGCCCAATCGGCCCCGGGGCGGTGCGCCCCTTCGCTGAGCACCTGACGGAAGGCGCGGCCACCGGGTTGGCCGTGGAACAGGCCGAGCAGGTGGCGGGTGATGTGCTTGAGCGCCAGGCCCTCGGCCAGGCGCGCCTCGACGTAGGGGCGCAGCGCGCGTAGCAACTCGGCGCGCAGGCGCGGCGCGGCGCCGGTCAGGGCCGCGTCCAGCCGGTGCAGGACGTAGGGATCGTGGTAGGCGGCGCGGCCCAGCATCACCCCGTCCACCGCCTGCAACTGCGCCTGCGCCGTCTCCACCGCGGCCAGGCCGCCGTTGAGCACGACCTGCAACTGCGGCCGCTCGCGCTTGAGCCGGTGCGCCCAGTCGTAGCGCAGCGGCGGCACCTCGCGGTTCTCCTTCGGCGACAGGCCCTGCAGCCAGGCATTGCGCGCGTGCACCACGAACAGCCCACAGCCCGCCTCGGCGACCTGGTCGACGAACGCCAGGAACACCGCGTAGTCGTCGTCCTGGTCCACGCCCAGCCGGCATTTCACCGTCACCGGGATATCGACGGCCTCGACCATCGCCGCCACGCACTCAGCGACCAGCGCCGGCTCGCGCATCAGGCAGGCACCGAAGCGCCCGGCCTGCACCCGGTCGGACGGGCAGCCGCAATTGAGGTTGATCTCGTCGTAGCCCCAGTCCTGGCCGATCCGCGCCGCCTGCGCCAGCAGCGCCGGCTCGCTGCCGCCGAGTTGCAGGGCAAGCGGATGCTCGGTCGCATCGAAATCCAGCAACCGCGCGCGATCGCCCAGCACCACCGCGTTGGCGTGCACCATCTCGGTGTATAGCCGCGCGGACGGCGCCAGCAGCCGGTGGAAGACCCGGCAGTGGCGGTCGGTCCAGTCCATCATCGGCGCCACGGACAGCCGCAGCGAGGCGGCATAGCGCGCGCGGAGATCAGCGGTGGGGAGCGGAGGCATCATCGGCACGGCGGACGGGCGCCGCCGGCATAAGCCACAGCGCCAGGTCATTGGCTTAGGGATCAATAGCTTACACGTTCACGACAAACGCTGCCGGGCCGAACCCGCAAAACACACCTGGCCCTTGACCACCCGCCGCATCCGGCCTATCGTGCGCTCGCCGAAGGTATTCATCGCTTCATTCGGATGAAGGGATGGATTTAAACGGGAATCCGGTGACGGCCGGCGCCGCAAGCGCCTGCCCATTCCGGAGCTGCCCCGCAGCGGTGAATGGAAACGACCTCCGTCAATGGCACTGGGCCGGCGCGTGCCGGCCTGGGAAGCGACGGACAGTAGGTGCGCAGCCGGCACGGTGCGCGTGTCCATCAGCCCGAATACCGGCCCCGGCCGGAGGACCGTGCGTCCTCCGATTCGACCTGGCGCCTCCGCGGGGAGGCGGCCGGACCGCGACCCGGCCTTGCGCCGCGCCGCGCCGTCCGCCTGCCCGCGCGGTACCGGTTCGCCCGCGGGGGCGAAGGTCGCTGGCGTGGCGGGCGGTCCGTGCGAACGGGGCGCGCGGCGCGCGGTTCCTTCGTTCCTCAATGCCCTTGAACGCAATGAGGAAACGCAACATGACGATCGTGACCAACCTGGGCTTCCCGCGCATCGGTGCGCGGCGCGAGCTCAAGCAGGCGCTGGAACGCTACTGGCGCCGCGACATCGACGGCGCGCAACTGCAGGACACCGCACGCGACCTGCGCCTGCGCCACTGGCAACTGCAACGCGAGGCCGGGGTGGACGTGCCGCCCAGCAACGACTTCAGCCTGTACGACGCGATGCTCGACACCGCGTTCCTGTTCGATGCGATCCCGCAACGCTACCGCGCGCTGGCCGATGCCGATCCGCTGGCCGGCTACTTCGCGATGGCGCGCGGCACGCAGGAACACGGCCTGGACCTGCACGCGCTGGAAATGACCAAGTGGTTCGACACCAACTACCACTACCTGGTGCCGGAGCTGGCGCGGCGCCAGCACTTCCGCCTGCGCGGCGACAAGCCGGTGGTGGAGTTCCTGGAAGCCAAGGCGCAGGGCATCCAGACCCGGCCGGTGCTGATCGGGCCGGTGACCTTCCTGGCGCTGTCCAAGACCGTGGACGGCAGCGACCGCTGGGCGTTGCTGGACAGCCTGCTGCCGGTGTATGCGGAATTGCTGCAGCGCCTGCATGCGGCCGGCGCTGGCTGGGTGCAGCTCGACGAGCCGGCGCTGGTATTGGACCTGGACGAGGCCGCACGCGCCGCCTATCGCCGCGCCTATGATGTCCTTTCGCAGGCGCCACGGCCGAAGCTGCTGCTGACCAGCTACTTCGGCGAGCTGGGCGACAACCTCGACCTGGCAATGGCGCTGCCGGTGGACGGCGTGCACGTGGACCTGGTGCGCGGCGTGGCGCAACTGGACGCGGTACTGCAGGCGCTGCCGGCCGGGCGCGTGCTCTCGGCCGGTCTGGTCAACGGCCGCAACGTGTGGCGCACGCCGCTGGACAACGCGCTGACCCTGGCCCGCTACGCCGCCGGCCATGTCGGCCGCGAGCGGCTTTGGCTGGCGCCGTCGTGCTCGCTGCTGCATGTGCCGGTGGATCTGCAGCAGGAGACCAAGCTGGATCGCGAACTGGTCGGCTGGCTGGCCTTCGCCAGGCAGAAGCTGCAGGAACTGCGCACCCTGGCCGATGCGCTGGACGACCAGCCGCAGGCGCAGGCAGGTCTGGACGCGGCGCGCGATGCGCTGGCCAGCCGCCGCGCCTCCGCGCGCGTGCATCGCGCCGAGGTGGCGCGGCGGGTGGACGCGCTGACCGACGATGCCGGTCGGCGGCAGTCGCCGTATGCGCAGCGCCGCCAGGCGCAGCAGGCCGCGCTGCGGCTGCCGCTGTATCCGACCACCACGATCGGCTCCC
>NZ_AQOK01000695.1:0-2148 GCF_000364645.1 Xanthomonas sp. SHU 308
CGCAGACCGAGCAGGTGCGGCAGGCGCGCGCGCAGCACAAGGCCGGCAAGCTCGACGATGCCGCGTACGACGCGTTCCTGGCCGCCGAGACCGAACGCTGCGTGCGTGCGCAGGAGCAACTGGGCCTGGACGTGCTGGTGCACGGCGAGTTCGAGCGCAACGACATGGTCGAATACTTCGGCGAGCAGCTGGACGGCTTCGCCTTCACCCGCCACGGCTGGGTGCAGAGCTACGGCTCGCGCTGCGTGAAGCCGCCGATCATCTACGGCGACGTGCAGCGCCCGGCGCCGATGACGCTGCGCTGGACCACGTACGCGCAGTCGCTGACCGAGCGGCCGATGAAAGGCATGCTGACCGGACCGGTGACGGTGCTGCAGTGGTCGTTCGTGCGCGACGACCAGGAACGCGCGCAGACCTGCCGACAGATCGCGCTGGCGCTGCGCGACGAAGTGCGCGACCTGGAGGCGGCCGGCATCGGCGTGATCCAGATCGACGAGCCGGCGATCCGCGAAGGCCTGCCGCTGCGCCGCGCCGACTGGCAGGCGTATCTGGACTGGGCGGTGCAGTGCTTCCGCATCGCCGCGGCCGGGGTGCGCGATGCCACGCAGATCCACACCCACATGTGCTACTCGGAGTTCAACGACATCATCGAGGCGGTGGCGGCGATGGACGCGGACGTGATCTCGATCGAGACCTCGCGCTCGCGCATGGAACTACTCGATGCCTTCGTGCGCTTCCGCTACCCGAACGCGATCGGGCCGGGCGTGTACGACATCCACTCGCCGCGCGTGCCGAGCACGCAGGAGATGGTGGCGTTGCTGGAGAAGGCACGTGCGGTGCTGGATCCGCAGCAGCTGTGGGTCAACCCGGATTGCGGGCTGAAGACCCGCGGCTGGGCGGAAACCCGCACCGCGCTGCAGGCGATGGTGGCGGCGGCGCAGCAGTTGCGCAGCCAGCACGCGCAGGCGGCGTGACCTGGCGATGCCCGGCGCCACGTGCGCCGGGCATCGCTGCGCTTGCAGCATGTCCGGCATCCCAGTTCGGCGTGCATTGCTGCATTGCGTCTTTGTCCGGCAATGTGCGCTGGCTATAACCGCAGGCGAACGCGTGGCGAGGGGGCGCTGCGTCCTCGCCGACGTGCTGCCGGCGGCGCGGTGCGTCGCGGCTCCGGCATGTGCGTCTGCTTCTCAGCACCGCCAGGGAGAGCGCGTCATGCCGAAGCTGTCGAACCTGTCCGCCGTCTGCGTCCTGTGTCTCGTCGTCCCCGCCGCCGCGCTGCACGCGGCCGAACTGATTCCCAAACAACTGGCCGGACCGCCGGAGGAGTTCGCGCAGATGCGCGCGCCCGCCCCGGCGGAAGCGGCGATCCTCTCCAAGAGCGCGTTGCTGCCGGTGGAGTTCTCCGCCGCGCGCAGCAGTGGCCCGGCGCAGTGGCACACCACCCTGCCGGTGGAGAACGGCAAGCTGCGCTTCGTGGTGCTGTCCGGCGAACACGATTGGCAACCGCGCCTGAGCGCACCGGCCACGGCCAGCGCACGCATGGGCACCGCCGCCGCCACGCCGCTGCTCGCGCCCAGCGCCAAGGCCACCCAACTGGGCGCCGGCGGCGCCGCGCTGCCGGCCCGCGAGTACCACGTGGACAGCGCCGCCAATGGCGACTGGACCCTGACCCTGCAGGCCGACGGCAGCAGCACGGCGCAGCGTGGCTACGTGCTGATGGAGGGCGATCCACGCACGCAACTGGCGTCCTATCCCAGCGACCGCGCGCAACTGCAGCGCGGCCAGCGCATCGGCCTGACCGCCCTGCTCGGCGGCATCGATGCGCAGGGCGGCGTGTCGCTGGCGCGTAGCGCCGGCAGCGGCCGCATCGACACCGCGCAGCTGCGCGTGATCGCGCCGGACGGCTCCGTCAGCCAGTGGCCGATGGCCGACGACGGCCGCCACGGCGACGGCGCCGCGGGCGATGGCGTGTATGCCGGCGACTTCCCGGCGACCGCCACCGGCACCTACATCGCGCAGGTGGTGGCGCATGGTCACGACGCCGGCGGCCAGGCCTTCGTGCGCACCAGCGAGCACGTGCTGCCGGTGCTGGACACCACCTTGCGCATCACCGCCAATGCGGTCGCCGCCAGCGCACAGCCCGGCACC
>NZ_AQOK01000696.1:0-2108 GCF_000364645.1 Xanthomonas sp. SHU 308
GACGGACGCCTGCCGCTGAGCGTGGACGAACGCTGGATCGTCCGCGCCGGCGCGCGTGCACCGTTCACCCTGCGCAACCTGCGCGTGGAGGATCCGGACAACTTCGTGCCGCTGGCCACGCGTGCGACGCTGCCGCTGACCCTGCCGGCACTGCGTCGCAGCAGCGTGGCGCGCAGCACCGGCGCGATCGACGAGAGCATGCGCATGGGCGAGCGCCCGGCGCAGCTGAGCACCGCCGCCACCGACATGCAGGCGCAGGCCACCGGCAAGCGCCTGGTGCTGGTGCACGGCTATTGCTCGGGCGGGGTGTGGCCGGTGGCGCAGTTCACCAATGCCTCCGCGTTCCTGGACGTCAACCAGAACCGCAGCAACGACCAGTTCGCGCAGCGCCTGGCGCAGTTCGGCAGCCAGTGGAACTCGTTCGGCACGGTGGCGCACAGCCAGGGCGGCATGGCCGCGTTGCACCTGTACGTGTACTACTGGAGCGGCCTGGACAACGCCAGCGGCGGGCGGGTGATGCAGTCGGTGGGCACGCCCTACCAGGGCACCAACCTGGCCGGCATCCTGGCCACGGTGGGCTCGTGGTTCGGTGTGGGCTGCGGCACCAACAACGACCTCACCTACGACGGCGCCAAGGCCTGGCTGGCCGGCATCCCCAACTCGGCGCGGGCGCTGGTGAACTACTACACCACCTCCTTCGCCAAGACCAACTGGTACACCAACGACTACTGCAACGCGGCCTCGGACCTGGTGCTGAGCGACCCGGAGGACGGCACCGTGGAGCAGGTCAACGGCCAGCTGCCCGGCGGCGTCAACCGCGGCCACACCACCGGCCAGTGCCACACCACCGGCATGCGCGATCCGGCGCAGTACCTGGACGCCAGCCGCAACGCGACGATGAACGCCAACGCGGCGCGTTGAGGGCTGGGAATGGGGAATCGGGAATGGGGAATCGGCAGAGCGAACGCCGCGCTGCGGCTGCTGATGGTCCCCTTCCCTATTCCCGGCCCCATTCCCTGCTTCATCGGAAATGCCACCGTGCAGTGACTGGAGAGCGGGGATGATCGTCGATGCAGACGGTCGGCACCGCGACCATGGATTACGGCAAGCGGGTGCTCTTAGCCGCTGTTGCTGTTGCTGTTGCTGTTGCTGTTGCTGTTCCCCATTCCCGATTCCCGAATCTCCACTCCCCGCCTCAGCGAAATACCACCGTGCGATGCCCGTTGAGCAGGATGCGATGCTCGACGTGGCGGCGCACGGCGCGGGCCAGCACCTGCGACTCGGTGTCGCTGCCCAGGCGCACCAGTTCGCGCGGGGTCATGGCGTGGTCCACGCGGGCCACGTCCTGCTCGATGATCGGGCCTTCGTCCAGATCGCCGGTGACGTAGTGCGCGGTGGCACCGATGATCTTGACCCCGCGCGCGTGCGCCTGGTGGTACGGCTGCGCGCCCTTGAAGCTGGGCAGGAAGCTGTGGTGGATGTTGATCGCGCGTCCGGCCAGCGCCGCGCACAGCGTCGGCGACAGGATCTGCATGTAGCGGGCCAGCACCACCAGATCGATGCGTTCGCGTTCGACCAGCGCCAGCAGCTGCGCCTCCTGTTCGGCGCGGTTGGCGGCACTCACCGGCAGGTGGTGGAACGGCACGCCGTAGGACCCGGCGAGCGCGGCGAAGTCGGGATGGTTGGAGGCCACCGCGGCGATGTCCACCCGCAACTGCCGGCTGTGCGCGCGGAACAGCAGATCGTTGAGGCAGTGGCCCTGCTTGCTGACCAGCACCAACAGGCGCGCGCGGCGGCGCGCGTCGTGCAGTTGCCAGTCCATCGCGTAGTCGGCGGCCAGCGGCTCCAACTGCAGCTTCACCGCGGCGACGATGCCGTCGGCGGGTACGTCGAAGTGCACCCGGAGGAAGAAGCGGCCGCTTTCCTCGTCGCCGAACTGCTGCGCGTCGAGGATGTTGCAGCCGTGCTCGAACAGCAGGCCGCTGACGCGGAAGACGATGCCGGTACGGTCCGGGCAGGACAGGGTCAGGATGTAGTCGGGGCGCATCTGTCGATGATAGGGGAAAGGCGGGGATTCGGGATTCGGGATTCGGGATTCGGGATTCGGG
>NZ_AQOK01000697.1:0-17639 GCF_000364645.1 Xanthomonas sp. SHU 308
CCACCTGCACCTGCCGCCACGCGGCGGCGACGCGGCGCTGCGCCGCGCGCTGCGCGATTTCTACGAAGCCCAGGCCCGCGCCGACGTCGGCCGCTGGCTGCCGCAGTACCTGCCGTCGCTGCCGCGCGCCCCGCGTGCGGTGCGCTACAAGGTCATGTCCTCGCAGTGGGGCTCGCTGGCGCCCGACGGCAGCATGGCGCTGGACCTGGCGCTGGTGCTGGGACGCCCCTCGGCGTTCGAGTACGTGCTGGTGCACGAGCTCTGCCACCTGATCCAGGCCAATCATTCGCCGGCGTTCTGGCACGAAGTGGAAGCGCGCTTCCCCGACTGGCGCGCCGAGCGCACCTGGTTCCACCAGCACGGTCGCCAGCTCAAGGCCCATCTGCGCTGGCTGCTGCAGCCGGATCGCGACTGAAGGGTCCATCCACGAACGGTGGGAAACACTCCGTAGAAACAGCTTCCGCCGCGATGCGCGTTCTCGGCAAAGCGCATCGCGGCGGAAGCCGCTCCTGAAGGACAGGCTGCATCAGACAGATCGGCTTGGGCGAGAGCGCGTTCGTCGAAGCGCTCGAAGACGCTGCGGCGGGTGCGCCCGGACCGCGGCTGAACACCGAACATCGTGGCGCGATCGACGGCTGCGGCGAGGCTGCGGTCGAGCGGCGAATCGGGCACGCATGCTGCGCTGCGGCACGACATGGCGCAAACAGGGGTGCGAACAAGGGGGAATGAGCGGGCGGGTGGGCGCGCCGATGCGGTCGCATCGCGGTGTGTTGGCCCAGCGCTGCGGAAGCAGAACTCCATGCAGCGCCCGGCAGGCCCCCTCTCCTCCCGCCTACCGCGAATCAGGCGCGACCTCCGGCGCCAGCGAGGCGGTACGGTCCGTGCGGCACTACGCCGGCATGTCAGGACGCCGGGATCGAGCCGCGTACACAGGACGTATCGCGTCTACGCCTGTTGACGGCAGGCGTGGGCGCAACTTAAGCGAAAATTTTTCTACACACAAGCTTCACGATGGGTGTGTAGGGAACACACCTACAGGCCTGTCCGCATGCCCCCGACGTGGGTGCGTTCGGCGTGGCGATGGACGCCGTCGCGGTCGTCAACCGCACTGCCCGCGGCGCCCCGCCCTGCGAACGCTTCCGCATCAGGCGCTGCGCGCATAGTCGAAGCCGGCTGGCGCAGGCTGGATCGCCAGCACCGGCAACGCCTGCTCCGGCAGCGGGACCGACGGTGCCGCATCGGCCAGCCGGAACACCGCCACCGCCTCGCTCAGACTGCCGGCCTGCTGCTCCAAGGCGCGCGATGCGGCCGTGGCCTGCTCCACCAACGCCAGGTTCTGCTGGGTGCTGCGGTCCATCTGCGCCATCGCCTGTCCGACTTCGTCGATGCCGGCGGCCTGCTCCTGCGAGGCCGCCGCAATGCCCGCCATGAGTGCATTGACCTCGTCCACCGAGGCCAGCACGCGCCCCATGGTGCGGCCGGCGTCGTGCACCTGCGCCGAGGCCACCGCGACCTGGTCCACCGAGGCCTCGATCAGGCGCTTGATCTCCTTGGCCGCATCGGCCGAGCGCTGCGCCAGCGCGCGCACCTCGCTGGCGACCACCGCGAAGCCGCGGCCCTGCTCGCCGGCACGCGCGGCCTCCACCGCGGCATTGAGCGCCAGGATGTTGGTCTGGAAGGCAATGCCGTCGATCACCGCGATGATCTCGCCGATCTTGCGCGAGGCCGCTTCCACGCCCTGCATCGCACCGACCGCCGCATCGATCGAAGCACCGCCCTGGCCGGCCACGGTCGCCGCGGCGTCGGCCAGCTGGTTGGCATGGTGCGCATGGGTGGCGTTCTGGCGCACGGTGTCGGTCAGGCGCGCCGCCGCACGGGCGGTGCGCTCCAGCGTGCCGGCCTGTTCGGCGCTGCGCTGCGACAGGTCCTGGTGGCCGCCGGCGATGGCGCCGGCCTCGGCATCGATCGCTGCGGCCGCGTGCTGGATGCCGGCCACGATCGCCGCGAGCTGGTCGGCACTGGCGTTGGCGTCGTCGCGCATGTCGGCGAACACGCCATGGAAATCGCCGTGCATGCGCACGCCGAGGTCGCCGCTGGCGATGGCGCGCAACAACCCGGACAACTCGCCCAGGTTGCCGTCCACCGTCGCCATCAATTGGTTGAGGCTCTCGAGCATGATGCGGAAATCGTGCTGGTGCGCGCCGAGATCGGCACGCGCGCTGAAGTCGCCGGCCGCGGCGGCCTCGGCCAGATGCCAGATGTCGCGGCTGAGCGTGCCGAGGTTGGCCTTGATCGCATCCATCGCCTCGGAGATCGCGGCCTGCTCGCCGGGCAGGCGCGGCATGTCCTCGCTGAGATCGCCGATGGCGTAGCGCCGCATCAGCGCCACCATCGACTGCGCGGTGCCCACGTGCAGGTCGACCAGCGCATTGGCGTCGCGCAGCAATTGGCCGTAGTCGCCCGGGAAGGCGGCCGCATCGCCGCGGCAGGCGATGGCGCCGTCGGCATGCCGTTGCGCCATCCGCCGCTGCTCGGCCAGCACCGCGCGCAGTTGGGTCTGCATGGTCTGCATGCTGCGCAGCAGCTCGGCGGCCTCGTCGTTGCCCTGTGCCGGCAACACCGCGTCGAGCTGGCCGGCGGCGATCGCCGCGGCCACGCGGGTGCCTTCGCGCAGCGGCCGCACCAGGCTCTGGGTGATGCACCAGCCCAGCCACGCACTGACCGCCAGCAACAGGCCGCCGCCGAGCAGCAGCAACCAGCGCGCGCGGGCCATGGTGGTCACCGCCTGCGCATAGGAGCCGTCGCTGAGCGTGCGCAGGTGCGCGGCGTTGCGCTGGATGGCCTGCTGCCACTGCGCCAGCAGCGGCTGCAAGGTGTACAGGTGCAAGGTCTGCGCATCCAGGTTCTGGTTGTCGGCGGCCATCGCCAGCACCTGCGACTGGAACGGCTGCACCTGCACATAGGCCTTGTCGATCGCCGCGCGCAGCTGCGCGCCGGTGCGGTCGGCCGGGTCCAGGCGCAGCGCGAACAGCTTGCGCCGTGCCTGCGCGTAGTCGCGCTGGGCCTGGCCGATCGCGCGCACCACCGCCTGCTTCTCGTCGGGGTTGGTCAGGATGACGTCGTTGAGCAGGCCGATCTCCAGCCGCGCCTGCGCCGCGACCATGGCGTTGGACAGGCGGATCTTCTCCATCTTGTCCAGGGCGATGTCGTCGAGCTGCTGGCGCGCCAGCGCCATCGACGCGAGGCTGGCCACGATCAGGGCGCCGCAGATCAACAGCAGGGCAGCGAAGGCGAAGGTCAGTCGTGGGCCGACCCGGTAGCGGCGAAGGAGGCGGATCATGGAAGCGCGGCGTCAGGGCGAAAGGTGCGCGCTAAGCTGTACGCCGAAGTTTTCCGAACCGCGACGGCACGGCGACAACATGTCGAACTGTGACGCCGCGAAAGGAACAATTGCGGCGGCCTGCGCAGCACCGGCGCCCACTGCGTCGCAATGTGCGTGCGCGATGCCCGGATGCGATGGTCGCGGCGGCGCAGACGCGCGGCCACGCGGTCAGCGCCGCGTCTGCGTCAGAGGAAGCCGTGCAGCAACGCGGCCACCGCCGCCGGTTGTTCCATGTGCAGATGGTGGGTGCCGGGCAGCGTGAGCACGCGGCCGTCGCGCAGGCACGCCGCGCGCGTCAGGCGCAGCGACTCGGGCAGGATGTCCTGTGCCGGATCGGCGAACACCACCGCGGTCGGGCACTCGATGCCGGCCAGCAGCGCCTGCATCTGCGGCTCGGTCGGGCGGATCGCGGTGGGCAGGGTCAGCCGGCGGTCGCTGCGCCACACGTAGCCGCCGTCCACCGCGCGCACGCCGCGTTCCACCAGCAGCCGCGCGGCCGGCTCGCTGAGCTGGTTGGCCAGCATCCGCGCCCGCACCGGCGCGGCCAGATCGGGAAACACGCGCAACGGCGTGGCGGTGGCACGGCGGGTACTGGCGACGCTGTTGCGCAGCCGTTCCACCGCGCCCGCCTCGCTCTCGGCCAGGCCGCCCAGCATCTCGATCGCCACGAACTTCTCGATGCGTTGCGGCGCCGCGGCGGCCAGCAGGCTGGCGATGGCCGCGCCCATCGAATGGCCGATCAGCACGAAGCGCTCCCAGCCCAGCGCATCGGCCGCGTCCAGCACCGGGTGCAGGGCGCTGGCCAGCAGGTATTCGGCACCATCGGGCAGGTCGCTGCTGTGGCCATGGCCGGGTAGGTCCAGCATCACCAGGTCCAGCTGCGGCAGGTGCCGGCTCAGCGGCACGAAGCTGGCGGCGTTGTCGAGCCAGCCGTGCAAGGCCAGCGCCTTGGGGCCCTGCGGGTCGCCGCTGCGCAGTCCGGCCAGCGCGCCCACCCGCGACGGGCAGGCAAAAGCACGCAAACTCATGCGGCGCGGGCCGCCAGCTGCGCCAGCGCGCGCGCGTGCGCCGGGGCGTCGTTGAGACAGGGGATGTAGCGCACCTGCATGCCGCGTTCGGCGCAGGTCTCGACGAAGCCCATCGCCACTTCTTCCAGGGTTTCCAGGCAGTCGGTGGCGAAGCCGGGACAGAGTACGTCCACCTGCTTGACCCCCTGCCCGGCAAGCTCCCACAGCCGCGGCTCGGCATACGGGCGCAGCCAGCGCTCGGCGCCGAAGCGCGACTGGTAGCCGAGCTCCCACTGCCCGGCCTCCAGGCCCAGCGCAGCGGCGATCGCCTGCGCACTGGCTTCGCAGCGCTGCGGGTAGGGATCGCCGTTGTTGGCCACGCGCTGCGGCAGGCCATGGAAGGAGAAGAACAGGCGCTCGCCGCGGCCATGCTGCGCCCAGTGCGCACGCACGCTGTCGGCCACCGCCGCGACCCAGGCCGGGTCGGTCGGGTAGTCCTCGATCAGGTGCACCGGCAGCTGCGGATGGCGCGCCTGCCAGGCCTGCACCACATCCTCGATCGAGGCGGTGGTGGTGGTCGAATACTGCGGGTACAGCGGCAGCACCACGATCCGGCGCACGCCGGCATCGCGCAGCGCGTCCAGGGCCGGCGCCAGCGCCGGCGCGCCGTAGCGCATCGCCCAGGCCACGCGATGCCCGGGCAGTTCGCGCTGCATGCCTTCGGCCAGGCGCCGGGTATACACCGCCAGCGGCGAGCCGTCGGCCAGCCACACCTGCGCATACTTCTCGGCCGACTTGGGCGAGCGCCGCGGCAGGATCACCCAGTGCAGCAGTGGCCACCAGAACAGCCGCGGGATCGCGACCACGCGCTTGTCGCCAAGGAACTCGGCCAGATAACGGGCGACCGCAGGCGCGGTCGGCGCCTCGGGCGTGCCTAGATTCACCACCAGGATGGCGGTCTCGGGTGCGTCGGACATGCGCGCATTGTGGCAGAGCGCGCGCGTTGCGGCGTGTCGATCCGCTCGATCGCGGCGATCGACGGCGCCTGCATGCGGTGCCGGCACCACTCATTGCCGATTCATTGCCCTGTGACTAAGTTCAAGGACTTGCAGTATCTTGCTGCGGACCTATTTCGGAGCCCGCCATGCCCCTCCTGCCGCGCCTCGCCCTGTTGTTGAGCACCCTGTTGTTCGTCGGCCACGCCGTGGCCGGACCGGAAGAGGACGAGCGCGCCCGCAACGCGCTGCGCGTGCTGACCGACATCCAGAAGATTCCCGAGCAGGCCATCCCCGACAAGCTGCTCGACGAGGGCCGCGCCATCGTGGTGATCCCGGATACGCTCAAGGCCGGCCTGGTGATCGGCGGGCGCCGCGGCCACGGCCTGATGTCGGTCAAGCGCCCCGACGGCACCTGGTCCAACCCGGTGTTCGTCAAGCTCACCGGCGGCAGCATCGGCTTCCAGGTCGGCGTGCAGTCCTCCGACGTGGTGCTGGTGTTCCGCAACGACCGCAGCCTGGACAACATCGTCAACGGCAAGTTCACCCTCGGCGCCGATGCCGGCGTCGCCGCCGGCCCGGTCGGGCGCAACGCCGCTGCCGCCACCGACGGCCAGCTCAAGGCCGAGATCTGGTCGTGGTCGCGCGCGCGCGGCCTGTTCGCCGGCGTCGCCCTGGATGGCGCCGCGCTGCAGATCGACGATGCCGCCGACCTCAACGCCTACGGCAGCAACACCACCCCGCGGATGATCTTCGAGGGCCGCACCACCAACCGGCCATCCAACGACATCGTCGCCTTCCGCGACAAGCTCGAGGAAGCCACCTACGCCGCGCGGCAGAGCCGCGGCACCGACAGCAACGGCAGCCCGGGCGCCGCCCCGGCACCGGCCATGCCGGCGCCGCAAGCCACGCCGGAACCGACCGCCGCGCCCGATGCCGCCGCCAGCACCGTGCCCCTGCAGGGCCAGGCGCAACCGGCGCAGCAGGGCTTCCAGCCGGTGTCCGACGGCGAGATCCGCACCGAGAAGCTCGACGGCGATCGCTGAGCGCCGTTCCCAACGCCACCTGTCCATCCCGTCGTGCAGGCCTGCCTGCACGTCCGGGAAAGGTAACGCGGCGCGGCGCGGTGCGTTATCCTGCGAGTTCCTCACGACTTTTCTGCGAGCGGATCATGGGCAGTTTTAGCATCTGGCACTGGCTGGTCGTGCTGGTGATCGTGCTGGTGGTGTTCGGCACCAAGCGGCTGACGAGCGGCGCCAAGGATCTGGGCAACGCGGTCAAGGAATTCAAGAAAGGCATGCGCGACGACGACAAGCCCGCCGGCCAGCTCGGCGACGAGACGCGCAGCAGCAGCGAGCCGTCCCGCCAGACCCAGGCCGAACGCGACCGCGACGCGCACTGACGGGACCCCGCCGGCGTGTTCGATATCGGATTCAGCGAACTGCTGGTGATCGCGGTGGTGGCCCTGGTGGTGCTCGGTCCCGAGCGCCTGCCCAAGGCGGCGCGCTTCGCCGGATTGTGGGTGCGCCGCGCCCGCGCGCAGTGGGACTCGGTGAAGCAGGAACTGGAACGCGAACTGGAAGCCGAGGAACTCAAGCGCAGCCTGCACGACGTGCAGAGCTCGCTGCGCCAGGCCGAGACCCAGTTTCGCGATGGCAGCGAGGAGCTGCAGCGGCAGACCGAGGCGCTGCGCCGCGAGATCGATCCGAACCCGCCGGTGCCGCCTGCCGACAGCGCGCCGTCGACCGTGCCGCCAGCGACAGCCGCCGCAATCGACGCCCCGACTGCGCACGCTCCCGAGACGACCACGCCCCTGCCCACGCACTCTGGCGCGACGGTGCCCGCCGCTTCCGTGGTGCCGGCCGCCGCGCGCGGTGCGGCCGCACCGCATCCGGCGTCCACCGCCACGGCCCATACCGGCCAGCCGCCCTCCATTGATCCGGAGGCGCCGCGATGAACGTGGAAGCCGAGAGCAGCCTGATCGAACACCTGATCGAACTGCGCGCGCGCCTGATGCGCGCGCTGATCGGCCTGGGCGTGGTGGTGGTGGCGCTGCTGCCCTTCTCCAAGCGCCTGTACTCCTGGCTGGCCGAGCCGATGCTGGCGCAGTTGCCGGTGGGCCAGAGCGTCATTGCCACGCATCCGGCCGGCGCGGTCATCGCGCCGCTGAAGCTGGCGTTCTTCCTGGCCCTGTTCGTGTCTGCCCCCTGGCTGCTGTACCAGGCCTGGGCCTTCGTCGCCCCCGGCCTGTACCAGCGCGAGAAGCGCCTGGCGCTGCCGCTGCTGGCCTCGGCAGTGCTGCTGTTCTACCTCGGCTGCGGCTTCGCCTACTTCCTGGTGCTGCCGGCGGTGTTCCACTTCCTGACCACGTTCAAGCCGGACGTGATCCAGCTCACCCCGGATGCCGGCGCCTACCTGGACTTCGTGCTGGCGATCTTCTTCGCCTTCGGCGCCAGCTTCGAACTGCCGGTGGCGCTGGTGATCCTGGCCCTGCTCGGCTGGGTGACCCCGCAGCAACTGCGCGAGGGCCGCGGCTACGCGGTGGTCGGCATCTTCGTGCTGGCCGCCGTGCTGACCCCGCCGGACGTGGTCTCGCAACTGATGCTGGCGATCCCGATGTGCCTGCTGTACGAGCTAGGCATCATCGCGGCAGCGGCGGTGACCAAGAAGCCGGGAATCGAGGCACGGGAATAGGGAATCGGAACAGCGGTTCGCTGCGCCTCACGCCCCCCCCCCGCCAGATCGCACGTCGCAAAAACGGCCCCTCGGGGCCGTTTTTGCTGTTGCTGTTGCTCTGACGATTCCCGATTCCCGATTCCCCAATCCCGGCTCTACGCCACAAACACGTCGGACGGCGGCGGCGGCGGTACCACCGGCGTGGCGTCTTCGGCATGCACGAACATCTGCTTCCAGGCCGCGTACACGGCACCGGCGAGTACGGGGGTCACCAACGCCGTCGCCAGTAGCTGCGCGATCAGGGCGGCAAGGGTGGCGCCCACCATCATCTGCAGCAGCTTGATCACCACCGCCAACGCGAACGACAGCATGAACATGACGATGAAGGCGAGTACGAAGAACACCAGCAGCGCCGGCAAGTTGTGCAGGCAGGCACGCAGGCCATCACGTATGGCTTCCAGCCCGTTGCGCCGGTCGAACATCACCTGCGGCACGAACACAAACAGGACCAGGCCTACCACCACGAAGCCTAGCGCCACCAGCAGCAGCCACAGCAGGATACGCATGGCCGGCAGCGTCGCCACCAACTGCTCGACCTGCGCCGGATCCGGCTGCGCATTGGACTGGCTGAGTTCGTTGAGCTGGGTCATCACCGTGGTCATCTGCTCAAAGCCGCTCGGAGTGATCACCACCACGGCCAGGACGCTCAGCGTCAGCCCCACCACCGCCTGCGGCAGCAACGCCACCAGAAGATTGGGCAAACGCCGGTCGCGCAAGCCCTGCAACAGGTGCGCCGGCTGCGCGCTACGGCCCTGGTCGACTTCGCGGACCGCCCACACCAGGCCGCCAAACAGCACCGGTCCCGCCATGCCCATCAGCAGTTGCGAGAGCATGCCCAGTGTTGGATGCAGCAAACCGATGAACACGACCAACAGCATCACCAAGCCCCAAGTGGCGCCCAACCGACCCAGCGCCAGCGGCGCACGGCGCAGCAGCGCAACACCGGCCAACAGCCATTCCGCGCCGGCCGAGGCCGGCAGCTTGCGAATCTCGATCATTGCCAATCCGAAGTGGGGGACGCCGTACAGCGGCGGCGACTGCACAGATTATCGCGGTTTTGCCTGGCCGCTGCTGTGCTGCCCGCGTGCGTGCTGAACGAAGCGCCGCAACAGTTTGCGTGCCAGCGGTGCGGCGCTGACCTCGCGGGCGATGGTACGGGCGCAGCGTCCGGCGCTGCGTAGACAGTCGGCACGCGCCTGCACGTAGCCGCGCATGTGGTGGGTGGCGAACTCCGGATGGAACTGCAGGCCCCAGGTCGCCTCGCCCCAGCGGAACGCGTGGCACTGGTCCTGCGCCGAGTGCGCCAGCACCGTGGCGCCGGACGGCGCGCGCAGCACCGTCTGCAGATGCGTGGCATGCGCGGGGAAGCGAGGCGGCAGGCCGGCGAACAGCGGATCCTCGGCGGCGGGCGGGTGCAGTTCGATGTCCACCGTGCCCGATTCGCGCCCGGCCGGGTTGTAGGCGACCTCCCCGCCCAGCGCGTGCGCCAGCAACTGGTGGCCGTAGCAGATGCCCAGCAGCGGCGTGCCGTCCTCGGCGGCTTCGCGCAACCAGGCCGCCGAGCGTTCGCTCCACTCGGCCCGGTCGGTGACGAACGCCGCCGAGCCGGTGACGATCACCCCAGCGAAGTCGCCCCTTGCCGGCAACGCCTCGCCGGCGGCGACGTTGGTCACCACCGTCTCGCGCTCGGCCAGGCCGGCGGCGACTCGGATCCAGTGCGGGAAGCGTCCGTAGCGCCGCATCGTCGCCACCGGTTCACCGGTTTCGAGGATCAGGAAGGGCGCAGCACGGCGACGGACGGGAGAAGCGAACGGCATGGTGGGATTCTAGACGCCGTCGCCGTGGATTGTTCAAGGCCGCGCGGCGGTGGCGGCATAGCCATATAACTGGCGATCATGAGGCGATGTGGGCCTGTCCGGAGACAAGACGCAACGCCGCCGGTTTAGTGCAGCGACAGCGCATGCGCCAGCGCCAGCGACAGGTCGATATCCAGCAGGCGGCCGTCCTCCGTGAACAGCAACAGGTGCCCCGGCTGCTCGCGCGCCTGCAGGGACAACCCGCTCGGTAACGCCAGATCGGCAATGCGATCGCCGTCGGAGAAGCGAACAATGAAGTAACGGCTGGCCTGATCCAGACGAACGCCAGCCAGCATCCCGTGTTCGAGCGCGACGAAGCGCGCATCGACCGTCTCCGATGGCATCGGCGGCAGCACGCACACGCCCCGGGCGTTGCCATTGCGGAATACGAAGGCATTGGCCCCGTCCTCGTTCACCTCCAGACGTGGTTGCTGCATCCCGCCCAGGCGATGTGGCATGACCGGCACATCAGGCTGCAGGACGATGTCATCGCGCCCGCGCAGGCGCCTGTGCGGCAGCATGTACGTCCACTCCTGCAAGGTCTCGGCGGTACGCACCAGGAACACCTCGCAGTCCTCGAAAAAGGCGGCGGCGACGATCGAACCTGGCAGGTCACCGACGTGCCACAGTACCTCCATCAGCCCCTTGCCGACGTCGATGACCAGAATGCGGCCGTCCACCACCACGGTCCAGCCAGTCCCGATGAGGGTAGGCGCGGCGAACTGCAGGGCCAGTGCGCCGAGTTCGATGCTGCTGCGGGTGGTCAGGTCGAGCCGCGCGATCCGCGAGACGCGCTCGCGCGGCGCCAGCGCCAACGCGACCTGCCCGCTGGCCGCGAGCACCAACCGATACGCCGGCACCGCATAGTGCTGAACCACCCGTCCATGGGCATCAAGGACGGCCGCGCCGGCCTCGCCCAGAGCGACCAGATACTGCCGGTCGGGCAGGACTGCGGCGTCGTGGATTCGCTGCACGCCGGCGGCAGGCAGCGCCAGCGCCAGGGGGCTGCGCAGGCGCCAGAAGGGCGTCGGCTGGCCCGCCTGCGCGACGCGCCACGGCGGCATGTCGCTCTTCAGGCAAGGATCGGCCGCCATTTTCAGCAGGCGCTCCAGATCGCTGCGCCCCAGACCGTTGCGGCCGGCGCTGCAATCGGCGGCGACGGCGGGGAGCACGCAGGCGGCCAGACGCCGCAATGCGGCGCTGTTGCCGCCGATCGCCAGCAAGGCATTCGCCAGCGCCGCGCGCGGCTGCGGGTCGGCCGCAGGATCGACCAACGCCTCGATCCTGTCGGCGTACTGCTGCAGCGTGTCCGGCAACAGGCTGGCGCGCTGCACCAGGGCGCGGGCCGACAAGGCAGCGCCGGCCTGTTCTGCGGCCAGCAACCATTGCAACGCGAGATCGCGTGCCTCGCGCAGCGGCCAGACCACCTCGACCGCTTCCAGCCAGTCGCCGCTCTCGACCAGGGCGTGGCCCCATTCCAGCCGCAACTGCGCCGCCAGCGCCGGATGGGCGCCCTGCAACTGGCTGACTGCGTCGGCGAAGGCGCGGTCGCGCCGGGCAACCTGGGTCGCACGGCGGACATCGCCGCCCAGCATCAGCAGCCGGATGATCAGGGCCGGCGGCATCTCCCAACCCATGGCCAACTCGGCCGCCTGCGCGTGGCGCCCATGCTCGACCAGGTAATCCAACGCCTCCTGGCGCGCATTGAGCAGTTCGGCCAGGACGAACACCGCTTCGTCGATCCGGCCCTTGCGGTTCAGCGCGGCGAACGCCTCCCGGTACATGCGCCGCAGGTGCGTGGTCAGATCTTCGCCCAGGTCCAGGCTGGCGCCCTGCCCGATCCGTCCCGAGAGTTGCAGGCTCTCGCGCCGCTCAGGCGTACCGAACGCCTGCCCCAGCGACTGCCCAGTCGCATCCACGGGCAGGGCATTGCGCAAGGCTTCGTCCAGGTCGCCGCGGTCGAACATCGCCATCATCCGGCGCAGGTAGGCACCATGCCGATACCCGATCAGCTTGCCTACTCGGCTGATTGCGGCCAGCCGTGCGAGGGTATCGCGCCAGGCACTGGGCCGCCGCTGCGCGCGCTGGCGTGCGGGAATACCGCCACTGGCCGCCGCCGGCACCCTGATCCCCGACCCCGGCAGCCAGCGCGCCAACAAGGCGACGACGGCGCCGAGCATGCCTTCGCGCACCGCCGCGATGCCGTCGCGCAGCGCATCTGCCGTACGCGCACCGGCCATCGCCCGCAGGAACGCCTCGCCTTCCGCGCTGCGTGGAGGGATGGCCCGACCCAATACACTGCGCACGTCCTTTCCCTGCAACTGCGCCACGTCCAGCACCGGCGACGCGACGTGGCAATTGAAGGGCTCAAGTACCCGGTAGGCGTCCAACGCGATCGCCTCGGACAGGTCCAGCACCTCGCCCTGGGCGAAGCGCAGCCCCACCACGGCGGCGCCGGCGACCAGGCCGATTTCCATGGCCGGCAACGCGGCCCGTTCCTCGTCCGTCAACGGTGCCGAGTACAACGTCCCGTGCAGGCGGCGCATGGGTACCTCGCCCATCGTTTCGCACTGCAGCGGCTGCGCGCGGGCGAAGCACAGCATGTCGCCGGCCGCGAACCGATAGGCCCGGCAACCAGGGTGCCAGGCGGCCAGCATACGTGCCGTTCGCACCGGCGCCGGCAGCACGTCGGCGGGCCACCACAGCGCGTCCAGCGCCTGCCATCCGCGCCACATCGGGTCGCGTACCGCGGCGGCGGCGGACGCGGCCTGCTTCGCCTCAGTCATCACGGTCGTCCCCGCGCTGTCCCTGCGCCTGCAGCAGTACTTTGCCTCCGCCCTCGCCCAGAACACGCAGTTGCCCAGCCAGATCGACCAGAGCAACCCCGCTACCGTCCGGCGCCACCGAGGCGGCGCTGATGTCGTTCGATGCCTGGTACACGATCTCCTGGCCCTGTTCGCCGATCGCGATCACGGTGCGTCGGTCGGGGCGCAGCAGCAACAGCCGGCTGCGCTCTGGACGCTGCGGATCCTGTACCGGACCCAGCAGCTTCGCGCCTGCCGGCAGGCGCAGTTCCAACTCGGAAAAGCCGTCCTGGGGTCCGCCCTGGTACAGGCGGCAGATACCGCCATCGTCGTGCTGACCGGGGTACTCCAGGCACAACGCGCCGCGCCAATGGCCTTCCCGCACCTGTCCGCGGACCAGCAACCGGACCGGACGCGCCGGCACCGCCAACTGGGTCAGCAGTTCGATATTGCCTTCGCGGTGCAGGTAGTTGACACGTAGGCGGTCGTCTTCGCAGCGGGCATACAACAGACGCTGCCCGTCGATCTGCTGCATCGCCAGTACCCGATCGTCCACCTGGACATGCGCGGGCATGTCGCGTCCGGGGCGCGTGCTGGCGTTGGTCCAGGACAGCAGTCGCCCAGCGGCGTCCAGGATCACCACACGCTGCGTCTGCGATTTGCTCGCTCGCAGCCAGGCGCAGTGCAGCCAGGACGCGGCGCCGGGCGCAGCGGCGAACGCATCGGCCGGCGGCCGCGCGACGGGCTGGAACCACGGCATCTTCCAGAAGTACAGCCCGTCGTGCACGGCGGCCACGCCAGCCAGCTCCTTGTTGGCGATCACGCCGCACAGCAACTCGCCGCTGGCCGGCCAGGCGCTGTAGCGCGGCTTGGCCTTCTTGCGCCTGCCCTCCTCGCGGAGCGTGAGCAGCACCGCCTGATGGGTCCCGGCCAGCGGCAGCGCCAGATGCCGGCCATCGATACTGAACAGCGGCGGTTGCCGCAATGACAAGCGGCCGTTCAGGGATTCGGTCGCGACCACGGCCCCGGGCATGGCCAGCGGCGCCGGCGCCAGCAGGAACTCGCCGCGCAGCAGCCGCGAGGCGCGGCCTGCGTCGGGCAGGCCGAGCGTCAGTTGGCGATGCGCCCGTGGCGTCCTGACCGACACCGACAGCCGATCGTCGAAGCCGTGCCGGATTCGGACCTGATGGTCGCCGCGGCCGGGCGCGACGTCGCCGGCGGTCATCCACCAGCACTCGATGGCCGCTTGGCCATGGCCGGCGAGATGGCGCTGCCAGGCGGTGTGCTCGGTCTGCGTCGCCAGCGCGTGAGTCCGCGCCTGCAGCAGCGCGCGCAAGGCCTCCGCGCTCGCCTCCTCATGTACCTCGCCCGGCCGCTGCAGCACGCCCCAGGCGAAGCGCGCGCCGGCCGCTTGCGCGCGCCGCGCCAACAGGATCCACATCGCCACATGCAGCAGGCGCGGCGCGCCGCGTTGCGCCGGGCCAGCGTCGAACAGCGCCAGGACCAGCGCGTCGCTGCGTGGGCGGGCGAGCTTGGGCGCCAGGAACAGGTGTTCGTAGTGCGCGGCGCGGCGCAGGAATTCGTCGGGCAGCAGGTCGGCCACCGCCCATTCGCTCAGGACCAGGCGTTCGTAGGGACCGCGGCGGCGCAGATCGTCGATCCCGTCCGGATCGGCGACACCGCGCTGCATGCGCGCCGCGCCGCGACCGAGCAGCGGATCCAGCCGCAGCAGCCAGTCGCCGACCATCGCCGCGATGTCCGCATCGAACCACGCCAGCCACGCATGCCATGGCTGCAGCGCCGGCGGCAGCGGAAATGCCGCATTCATACGGCCCAGCGCCTGCGGATCTGCTCCAGCACCGCCGCACCGGCCGGCAGCAGCCGCTGCAGCGGCACCAGCACCGACGGCGTGCGCAGCAGCAGCCAGGGCGCCCCCGGATGACGCCGCGCCACGGCCTGGGCTAGCAGATCCAGCGGAATGTCCGGGCACTGCGTCGTCGGCAGCCACAGCGCCGGCGCGGCCGGACGCGGCGCGATGTACTGCCCCTCGTCGATCCACGGCAGCGCCGCCTCCGGACCGGTCACCACCACCAGGTCGGCGGTCGCCGCCACCATCAGCACGTCGGGCTGCGCGCTGCGCGCGACACACGCCAGCAGGCGCTGCGCGCGCTGCCTGCCCACGCCGACCACGCCCTGCGGCGGCGGCGGTGCAGGATCGTCCTGCCACCCCCAGGTCATGCGCTGGCGCCGATCCACTCGATCAGGCGCGCGCGCTCGACGGCCAGCAGTTCCGGCAAGGAGGCAGCGGTGAAGTTGGCATCGATCTCGCGCAACACCGCTTCGGCGCCGGGCGCATCGACCGCACCGGCATCGGCCAGACAACGCTGGGCGGCTTCCAGCAGCCGCGCTACCCGGGACAGCGGCTGCAGTGCCGCCTGTTCCGCGGCGGCACGCAGGGTCGGATTGGCGGCCAGCGCAAGGGTCTCGCGCAGCGCGTCCTGCGCGGCGGCCTGCGATTCCCGCGTCGGCATCACATAGAACAACGGCCACAGGTCCGCTTCGGCCGCGACGCTACGGCCGGCCAGCACCGCCGCGGCCGCCACCAGGCGCTGGGTCTTGACGATGCGGCGGTCGGATAGCGCCAGGCCGGCGGCGCGCAGGGTCCGGATCGCCTGCGCCAGCAGGCAGCGTGCGTCGTCCATCCGCACCTGCCGGACCTGACCGGCAAGAATGTCCAAGTCGGCCAGATCGGCCGCCGGCACTACCGCGCTGCGCTCGACCTGCCAACCGCCGGCCAGCAGCGCTTCCAGTTGGTGGTCCGGCACCGCGTCGACGAACACATGCAGCAGGAAGCGATCGGCGAACGCCGCCAGCGACTCGTCATCCGGCAGCGCATTGGCCGCGCCCACGCAGATGCGCAGCGGGCAGGCCAGATCGGTATGGCCGCGGCGGAAGCGGCGTTCGTTCAACACCCCCAGCAAGGTATTGAGGATGGCCGTGGAGCCCAGAAATACCTCGTCGAGAAACGCGACGTCCGCCTCCGGCAGCATCCCGGCGACGTCGGTTTCGACCACGCCCTCGCGCAACTTGCGCAGATCGACCGGGCCGAACAGTTCCGACGGCTCGGTGAAGCGGCCCAGCAGATACTCGAAGTAGCGACCGCCGAGCGCGGTGGCGACGCGCCGGACCACCGCGCTCTTGGCGGTGCCGGGCGGACCGACGATCAGCAGATGCTCCTCGGCGATCGCCGCCAGCACCATCAGTTCGGCGAGTTGATCGCGCTCGATCAGACCGGTGGTGGCGGAACGGACGGCCTCGCGGACGCGGGCGGCGGCAGATGCGGTGGTGGTGGACATGCAGGCGATCGGCAGGGTGCGCCGTGCGTGGCGGTACACGCCACGGCAAACAGGACGCAGGACGGAGGGTTCGAATGCACTCTAGAACAATCCGATGACGGCGAACACCGCGACCGCCGCACTGCGTGCGATGGCGGCGCGCGTTCCTGGTCCTGGCCCGACGACGACGGGCGGCAATGGCGCGACCGAGGCGGTGCCGCGCATTGCCCTGCGTGGATCGCGCTGACGATCTGGCACGGCACGCGGCCAGGTTCCGATGCACCGGCAGCGGCTTCCCGCCCTCTTCAGCGCCGATCACGCAGGCTATCGCGCTTTCCTCCAGGCAGGTTCGCCATGCGCCGTTCCCTGATTCCCTTGACCCTGGCCGCGCTGCTGCTCGCCTCCACGTCCGCATCGGCTGCGACGGCGCCGGGTGCGGACCGCGCGGCCCCGCCCACGACGCGGGAGGTGCTCAGTTCCGGCGGCATCATGGGCGCGATCCGCGCGGTGGCGCCCGACTACGAACGGGCCACCGGGGTAAAGCTACACATCGAGGCGGCGCCGTCGATGGGCGACACCCCGCAGGCGATCCCCAACCGCCTCGCCCGCCACGAGCCGGCGGACGTGCTGCTGATGGTCGGCGCGGCGCTCGACACGCTGGTGGCCAGCGGCCAGGCGCGGCCCGCCAGCCGCGTGGACCTGGGCGAGTCCTACATCGCCATGGCGGTCAAACAGGGCGCGCCCACGCCGGACATCTCCACGATGGCTGCCTTCCGCAAGACCCTGCTGGACAGCCAGTCGGTGGCCTACTCCGACAGCGCCAGTGGCGTCTACCTGTCGCGCACGCTGTTTCCGCGGATGCGGCTCGGCGCCGGGTTCGCCGCCAAGGCGCGGATGATTCCCGCCGAGCCGGTCGACGCGGTGGTCGCACGCGGCCAGGCGCAGCTCGGTTTCCAACAACTGAGCGAACTCAAGCCGGTCCCCGGCATCACGATCGTTGGCCTGATTCCCAAGCAGGCGCAGCAGATGACGCTGTACTCCGGCGCCGTCGCCAGCACGCAGCCGCAGGCGGCGCAGGCGCTGCTGGACTACCTGGCGTCCCCGGCTGCCGCCAAGGCGATCGCCGACAACGGCCTCACACCGCTCGCCGGAAAGAAGAAATAGCCGCGGTACGGATCGCGGCGCTGCGTCCGGCATCATCGTCCGGCGCGTGGGCGGCGCGCATCATGGCCTGTCGTGTGGCTTGGCGGGACGCGCCGTGGCCATGTAGATACCGTCTTCCCCCCTAGCAGGCAAGGCCCCTTTTCGGATCGAACGCCGTGCCCGATTTGAGAACCCCGTAGGCCAGGTGCAGGAGCTTTCGCATGGCCGCGCACACGATCTGCTTGCCGGCTTTGCCGCGTTCGCTCAGCCGCTGTTTCAGCGTCCGGATGATCGGGTTGTGGGTCATGGCTACCAAGGCCGGCATGAACAGGCCCGCGCGCAGGCGGGGCGAGCCGGTGCGCGAGATGCAGACGTGGCCTT
>NZ_AQOK01000698.1:0-4461 GCF_000364645.1 Xanthomonas sp. SHU 308
CGGCCGCCGCAGGCGTGTCGCCCTGCTTGGGCGTCGTCGACGCCGGCGCGCCCTCACGGCCGCACCCGGACAGCGCGAACGCCGCCGTCATCCAGCAAGCCCACATGATCGTACGCATCGGTCTCTCCTGTTCGTTGGTGGCAGCGCGCCAGGCCTCTTCCGTTCCGCCCCCCTGACGTGGCGGCAGTGGCGCAATCGCGTGCGCCAGCGTATCGGGCCACCCATGTACGCCGGGTATGCACAGCGCTCCCGACCGGCCGCGGGATCGCCCGGTTCAACCGACGGCCGGCCGTCCATCTCCTGCAGCGTCGATCACCCAGGCGGAGGCGAGCGTCGACGCAACAGGCACGGCGACGCTGCGGTGCAACCGGCGCGCATGGCCCTGTGCCACGGGCACGCGACGGAACCGCTCGAACCTGTTGCACGCTGCCGGCGTTACCCAGGCGCCAGGCGCTCAGAGCAGCCGTTCGGACACCACCCGGAACGCGACACGCGGCAGGCGGAAGGCCAATCCGTCCTCCAGTGCGACGCCCATTGCCTGCAGCCTTGGGCAGTCCAGCGCACCGGTCAACTGCAACGGCTGCAGCGTGGCCGGATCCACCGGCAAGGCGATGCGGGTGCTGGCCCAGCGGCCGTCGCAGGTGCGCGCGATGGCCTCGTCCTGGCAGGTGAGGAAGCGCAGCAGGGCCTCGCGCGTGGCGAACGCCGGCGTCCAGTCGGCATCGTGCCAGGCCTCGGCAGGCTGCCAGTGCAGTTGCAGCGCCGGCGCGCTGCCCTGCCCCGGCTCGATCTGCGTGTGGCCGCTGCCATCGGACTGCAGCGCGTGCACGAAGCGCGCGGCCAGGTGCGGCTGCATGGCGTCGCTGGCGGCGCGTGCGCCGGCCACGTAGGCCAATCCATCCATCACGTTGCGGTCGAACAGCACCACCGGCCCGGCGTTCACATCGTCCACGCGACGCAGGTACCACCGCCAGTTGCTCTGCAGCGGCGATGGCAGCAGCTTCCGCAGCGGCCCGGCCAGGGCCGGGCCGAAATGGCCGTGGCGATAGCTGAGGATGGTGTATGGCGTGCGCCCCTGGTGGACGACATGGGCGTAGCCCGGCGGCGGTGGCGGGGCGCGACGCACGTCGACCCACCAGTTCAGATAGACCACCTCGCGCACGTCGCTCGCAAGCGCCGGCAGCGGCCAGCGTTGCGTCAACGCACGCCGCAGCCGGGTCCAGCCAGGCGCATGCAGCAGGCGCGGCAGCGCGCGCCCGTACCAGGCGGCGGACGGGTGCCGGTAAGCCGCGGCCTCGGCCAGGTCCGGCACCGCCGCCGGCATCTCAGTCGGCCAGGCCGCGCAGCAGGTCGTTGACGCTGGTCTTGCTGCGGGTCTTGGCGTCGACCTGCTTGACGATCACCGCGCAGTACAGCGAGTGCGAGCCGTCCTTGGACGGCAACTGCCCGGACACCACCACGCTGTACGGCGGCACGTAGCCGTAGGAGATCTCGCCGGTGGCGCGGTTGTAGATGCGCGTGCTCTGGCCCAGGAACACGCCCATGCCGATCACGCTGTGATGGCCGACTACCACGCCCTCCACCACCTCCGAGCGCGCGCCGATGAAGCAGTGGTCCTCGATGATGGTGGGGCTGGCCTGCAGCGGCTCGAGCACGCCGCCGATGCCGGCGCCGCCGGACAGGTGGCAGTGCTTGCCGATCTGCGCGCAGGAACCGACCGTGGCCCAGGTGTCGACCATGGTGCCCTCGCCCACGTGCGCACCGATGTTGGTGAAGCTCGGCATCAGCACCACGTCCTTGCCGAAGTAGCTGCCGCGGCGCGCCACCGCGCCCGGCACCACGCGCACGCCGGCTTTGCGGAACTCGGCTTCGTGATAGCCGGCGAAGCGCGCTTCCACCTTGTCCCAGAACGGCGCCGGCTGCGCTTCCACCACGGCCATCTCGTTGACCCGGAAGTACAGCAGCACCGCCTTCTTCAGCCACTCGTTGACCTTCCAGCCGCCGTGCCCGTCGGGCTCGGCGACACGGAACTCGCCGCTCTCCAGGCCATCGATGACGCGGTTGACCACCGGCCGGGTCGACCCCTCGATCTCGTCGAGCGTCAGCGTGGCGCGGCGCTCGAAAGCGCTGTCGATGGTGAACTTCAGTTCGTCGGCGCTGGGCACGGCCACCGGCTTGGCGCGCAGCGGCTTCGGCGCGGGCTTGGCGGGCTTGCTCGCCACGGTCGGCGCCGCCGGCTTTGCGGCAACCGGCTTGGCCGTCTTCTTGGGGGCCGCCGTCTTGGCAGCGGGCTTCTTGGCGGCAGGCTTCTTGGTGGCCATCAGCGGGGGTCTCCAGGCGGGGTATCGGGGTCCAGGCAGGCCTGCAGCGCGGCCTGCAACGCCTGGCGGGCGGCGTCGGGCAACGGCAGGTTGTGCTCGTCGGTGATGTGGAACAGATCCTCGGCGCGCTCGCCGAAGGTGGCGATGCGCGCGTCGTGCACGCGCAGGTGCTGCCGGCGCAGCACCTGGGCCACGTCCGACAGCAGCCCCGGGCGGTCCGGCGCGACCAGGCTGAGCCGGGTCAGGCGGCCGTCGAGGCTTTCGCGGAATTCGATGCGCGGGGCGAAGCGGAAATGCCGTAGCTGGCGCGGCACCACCCGCCGCGCCGGGCGCAGCCGCGCCAGGTCGCCGGCCAGCGCCTCGCGCAGTCCGGCCTGCAACTGCGCGATGTCGCCGCTGGCGAAGGCGTCGGCCGGCATCACCTCGAAGGTGTCGAAGATCGCCCCGTGCGGGGCGTCGAGCACGCGCGCGCGATGGATGCCGTAGCCGAGCCGGTCCAGGGTCATCACGATCGCGGCGAACAGGCCGTCGCGGTCCGGCGAATACACGAACACTTCCAGCGCCGCGTCGTCGGGGGTGACCGGGCGCACCTTGACCAGGGTGCCGCCCAGTTCCACCTCCATCAGCGAGGTCGCCTGCCAGGCCAGTTGCTCAGGACGGAAGCGCAGGAAGCTCTCGTCCGGCATGCCGGCGAACTGACGGTCGATGATGGCGTCGTCGTGGCCCTGGATGTGCATCAGCGCGCGCGCGGCCTCGCGCGCCTCCTGCAGGCGCTCGGCCACCGGCAGCGGATGCTCCAGGCCTTCGCGCAGGGCGCGGCGCGCGGCGAAGTACAGGTCGGCCAGCAGCCGGTCCTTCCACGCATTCCACAGCTTGGGGCTGGTGCCGGCGATGTCGGCGCAGGTCAGCAGGTACAGATAGTCCAGGCGCTCGCGGTCGCCGACCAGGCTGGCGAAGCGATGGATCACCTCCGGATCGGCGATGTCCTGCTTCTGCGCGGTCACCGACATGCGCAGATGCTGCTCGACCAGCCAGGCGACCAGCTCGGTGTCGGCGGCGCTGAGCGCGTGCGCGGCGCAGAACGCGCGCGCATCCACCGCGCCCAGCTCCGAATGGTCGCCGCCGCGGCCCTTGGCGATGTCGTGGAACAGGCCGGCCAGCAGCAGCAGTTCCGGCTTGCGCAGCCGCGGCCAGACTTCGTGGGCGATGGAGAAGCGTTCGTCGGCGCGCGCGTTGGCGAACACCGCCATGTTCTTCAGCACCATCAGCGTGTGCTGGTCGACCGTGTACACGTGGAACAGGTCGAACTGCATGCGCCCGGACACCTGCGCGAAGGCGGGGATCCACTGCCCGAGCACGCCCAGCCGCGCCATCCGGGTCAGCGTCTGCACCGCGCGCGGGCCGCGCAACAGCACCAGGAAGCGCTCGCGCGCGGTCGGGCTGGCGCTGGCGTAGGCCGGCAGATGCGGCAGCGCCTCGGCCAGCGCGCGCGCGGTCAGCGAATGCAGACCGCGGATCTCGCCGTGCGCGGCCCAGGTGGCGAACAGCGCGAACACCTGCACCGGATCGGCCTGCGGCCAGCGCTCGTCGTCGGCAGCCAGATAGCCGCGGCGCAGCGAGAAGCCGCCGTGCAGCGGCTGCGGCTGCGCTTCGCCGTCGAACTGTTCCTCGAAGCGCTGCAGCAGCCGGTCGCTGAGCCGGCGCACGATCGCCGCGCTGCGATAGAAGCGCTGCATCATCTTTTCCACGCCCAGGCTCTCGACGTCGTCGGAGAAGCCCAGGCGCTGCGCCAGGGTCTTCTGGTAATCGAAGCGCAGGCGCTCTTCCGGGCGGTTGGCGACCAGGTGCAGCCCGTAGCGCAAGCGCGCCAGTTCGCGGCGCTCGCGGCGCAGCGCGGCGGCCTCGTCGCCGCCGACATGGCCCAGCCCGATCAACGGCTCCAGGTCGCGCACGCCGAACGCGCGCAGCGCCATCCAGCCCAGCGTATGCAGGTCGCGCAGGCCGCCGGGGCCGTCCTTGATGTCCGGCTCAAGGTTGTCGGCGGTGTCGCCGAAGCGCTGGTGGCGGGCCTGCAGTTCCTCGCGCTTGGCCATGAAGAATTCGCGCGGCGGCCATACCCGCTGCGGGGCGATGGCCGCCG
>NZ_AQOK01000699.1:0-2643 GCF_000364645.1 Xanthomonas sp. SHU 308
GCAGCGGGCGCGCCTCGATCAGCGCGGTCAGCACGGTCTGGTCGGCGCAGGCCGCGGTGCACTGCGCGGCCGAGCGCACCGCATGGCTCACCGGCACGCCGGCGTCCCACAACAGCGGGAACAGCCGTGCCAGCGCCGGTTCGTAGGCGGGATCGAGGTCGCCGAACACCAGCAGGTCGATGTCCGAGCGCGGGAACAGTTCGCCACGGCCATAGCCGCCGACCGCGAACAACGCCAGCCCGGCCTCGCGCGGCACGCAGCGGCTCCAGGCGTGGCGGATCAACTGGTCCAGCGCGCGCGCGCGCAGCGCCAGCAGGCGATCGATGTCGTCGCCCTGGTCGAAACGCTTGCTCAGCCGCGCATCGGTCTGCGCCAGCAGTTGCCGGACAGCAGCCGCCCAGCCGGCGTCGTCGACGCCGGCACCGGGCATGCCGGCATCGGCACCGGCCGGCAGCAGGCTCACGGTTCGCCGAGGCCGCCCGGCGACAGGGTCAGGACCTCCACCCCATCCTCGGTGACGGCGACCATGTGTTCCCATTGCGCGGAGAGCTTGCGGTCCTTGGTCACCACGGTCCAGCCGTCCGGCAGCACGCGGGTGTAGCGCGTGCCCTCGTTGATCATCGGCTCGATGGTGAAGGTCATGCCCGGCTTCAGCACCAGGCCGTCGCCCGGCCGGCCGTAGTGCAGCACCTGCGGTTCGTCGTGGTAGACCTTGCCGATGCCGTGGCCGCAGTACTCGCGCACCACGCTGAAGCGCTCGCTCTCGGCGTACTGCTGGATGGCATGGCCGACGTCGCCGAGCGTGGCGCCCGGCTTCACCGCGCGGATGCCGCGCCACATCGCCTCGTAGGTGGCCTCGATCAGGCGCCGCGCCATCACCGACGGCGTGCCCGCGCAGTACATGCGGCTGGTGTCGCCATGCCAGCCGTCCTTGATGACGGTGACGTCGATGTTGACGATGTCGCCGTCCTTCAGGATCTTGCCCTCGCTGGGGATGCCGTGGCAGATGACGTTGTTCACCGACGTGCACACGGTCTTCGGAAAGCCGCGATAGCCGACGTTGGCCGGCACCGCCCCCTGCACCTTGACGATATGGTCGTGGCAGATGCGGTCCAGCTCGGCGGTGGTGACGCCGGGCTTCACGTACGGGCCGATCAGGTCCAGTACCTCGGCGGCCAGGCGGCCGGCCACGCGCATCTTCTCGATGTCCTGCGGAGTTTTCAGATTGACGGTCATGGTCGTCATTATCGCTCATCCCGGCGCTGGCTGAACGCGCCGGACGCGTTGCCGGGTTTTTGGCACGCCGGCGCGGTCGCCGCCGCCTTCATCGCACTGAACACGGCGCCCTGTGGCGGTCATCCCATGTGAAAAGTGGATAACGATCCATAAATATGTGAACTGGCGCGCATTTTGCACTGGCAGTGGCACCGGCGGTTGTCCGCCCTCACCGAAGAACCCTGCCATGTACCCCTTCCATCGCGTTCTCGCCTTCCTCGTGCTGTTCGCCGCCGGGACCGGCCTGGCCTGGGGCCAGTCCGACTCGCGCACCTTCAACGTCAAGATCCAGATCACCAGCGTCTGCGAC
The DNA here is from genome assembly GCF_000364645.1 of Xanthomonas sp. SHU 308. NCBI lineage: Bacteria > Pseudomonadati > Pseudomonadota > Gammaproteobacteria > Lysobacterales > Lysobacteraceae > Xanthomonas > Xanthomonas sp. SHU 308. Next base: position 1,586 of record NZ_AQOK01000699.1, read on the forward strand.
ATCCAGACCGCGCCCACCGACGTCGATTTCGGCAGCGTCAATTCCACCCAGACCGCGATCAACAGCACCGGCACCTTGAACGTGCGCTGCACCTCCGGCACCCCGTACAACATCGCGCTCAACGCCGGTTCCGGCTCAGGCGCCACGGTCACCACCCGCACCATGGGCAGCGCCGACGCCAGCAATACCGCACGCGTGCCGTACGCGCTGTACCGCAATGCCGCGCGCACCCAGAACTGGGGCTCGACCATCGGCACCGACACCCAGGCCGGCACCGGCAATGGTGCAGTGCAACCGATCACCGTCTACGGCCAGGTCGCCAGCACCAACTACCCTGCCGGTTCGTACAGCGACGTCGTCACCGCCACCGTCACCTGGTAACCGGAGCCGCCTGCATGCGTTCGCGACTGTCTTCCTTCCTGCGCCTGCCGGCGCTCGCCGCGCTGTGGCTGGCGGCGGCCGGCGCGGCTGTCGCGGCGAGCCTGCAGGTGGCGCCGACCTCGGTGTCGCTGCGTACCGAGGAGACCGCGCAGGGCCTGTGGCTGAGCAACAGCGGCGACGTGCCGCTGCGTGCGCAGGTGCGCGTGTTCCGCTGGCAGCAGCGCGACGGCGAGGATGTGCTCGACCCCAGCGACCGCATCGCGCTCAGCCCGCCGATGCTGCAACTGGCGCCGCACGCGCGGCAACTGGTGCGGGTGATCCGCCTGGATCCCGCGCCCGCCGCCGGCGAGGACGCCTATCGCATCCTGGTCGACGAACTGCCCAGTCAGGATGCCGGCGGCAACGCCAGTGCCGGGCTGCAGTTCGTGCTGCGCTATTCGGTGCCGGTGTTCCTGCAGCCGGCCGTCGCCACTGCGCCGACGCTGCGCGCGCGGCTGCTCCGCGACGGCGCGGGCGCGGCGCTGGAAGTGCGCAATGAGGGCAACGGCCACGCGCAGCTGGTGGACCTGCAGTTCGTCGCCGGCGACGGCCGCCGCAGCGCCATCGCCGAGGGCCTGGCCGGCTACGTGCTGCCGGGCCAACGCAAGCGCTGGCCGCTGCCGGCGGCGCTGGCGCAG
>NZ_AQOK01000700.1:0-1184 GCF_000364645.1 Xanthomonas sp. SHU 308
TTCGAGGCAAGGATCAATGGCGAGCCGCGCGCGCAGTCGCTGGTCGTGGACACCGCGGCGCCCTGAACTGCTGCTGGCGCTGTGGGCCGGCAGCGCCGCGCTCGCTGTCGCCCAGCCGCAGCCCCCGCCCCGGCCCGAGGCGACCGCTCCGGCGCAGGAGACCCTGTACCTGGAGGTCACCCTGAACCAGACCCGCCAGCCCGGCCTGTTCCAGTTCCAGCGCGACGGCGAGCAACTGCGCGCCAGCGCCGCCACCCTGCGCCAGCTCGGCCTGCGCGTGGACGGCAGCGACGCCAGCGCGGCGATCGCCCTGGGCGACCTGGACGGCGTGCGCTTCCGCTACGACGCCAGCCTGCAACAGGTGACGATCGACGCGCCGGTGGCGCTGCTGGACGTCGCCACCACCCGCATCGACGCGCGCGGCGGCGTGCCGTCGCTGCCGGCGACCAGTTCACCCGGCGCCCTGCTCGACTACGACCTCTACGCCAGCCGCCAGGGCGGCGCCAGCAATCTCACCGCCAGTGGCGAGCTGCGCGTGTTCGGTCTGGGCCAGGGCCTGCTGCGGCAGTCCTTCGTCGGCCGCGTGTACCGCGAGCCGCAGCAGGACTGGCGTGCCCAGACGATCCGCCTGGACACGCAATGGCAGTGGTCGCTGCCCGAGCGCATGACCAGCGTGGTGCTGGGCGACACCTTCAGCAGCAGCACCAGTTGGAGCCGCACCGTGCGCCTGGGCGGTGTGCGGGTGGGCAGCGACTTCGGCCTGCAGCCGTATCGCGCGATCACCCCGTTGCCGGAATTCCTCGGCGAAGTGGCGGTGCCGTCCAGCGTGGACCTGTACGTCAACGGCATCCGCCAGTACGGCGCGCAGCTGCCGGCCGGGCCGTTCCAGCTGTCCGCCGCGCCGGGCGTGGACGGCGCCGGCAATGCCCAGGTAGTGATCACCGACGCCTACGGCCGCACCCGCTCGCTGGCCTTTCCGTTCTATGCGACCCAGGATCTGCTGGCCAGCGGCCTGACCGACTGGTCGCTGGCGCTGGGCCGGGTGCGCGAGGCGTACGGCGTCGCCGATTTCGCCTATGCCGGCGACACCGTCGGCAGCGCCAGCTGGCGGCGCGGCCTCGGCCCGCGCTTCACCGCCGAGGCGCATGCCGAGGCCGGCGCCGGCGTGCGCAACGCCGGGGTCG